>JBDLQW010000152.1:0-40002 GCA_039800365.1 Pseudomonadota bacterium | reverse complement strand
GAAAAAGTCATTTTTCACTTTAAATCAAGCCAGATATCCAGCGCAGGGCATTGCCCCCTCATAGGAAGACTTTTTCGCTAAGCGCTCGAAATCATTTTTCCGTTGCCGTCTCCTCCTTTTCTGAGAACCCCGGGACACCTCAAGGTGCTTCGGGGTTTTTCACTTCATGCGCGTGAAGTGCAGTTAAGCCGGTTGCCAGAGCAATTCATGCGCAGCGAGCAGCTTCTGGCCCAAGGGTTTGGGAGCAAGTATTGCGTAATCTCGCAATACTTCGCAGTCTGTATCTGTGACTGATGGAATGAGGCGCGTCTACGCTCCGGCCCATTACTGTGAACAATCAGAGGATCGTTCAGGTGGTGATTGACCCGCACTACGAGCAGCGCCATGGCCAGTCGATGGACGACACATTGATTCTGGCCCTGGTGGCAAAGCTGGACGGACGCAGGGAGCTTCCAGAGGCCCAAAAGGGGCCTTACTCCTACTTTGCGACTTTGGTCGAACATGACTCCAAGCAGTATCGGCTGATTTGGCTGCTTGAAAAGGCAGCGATTTATATCGGTGTGGTGAACGCCTATCGTGATCGCCGCAGAAAAAGGAGGTAGCCATGGGATTTCCGAGTGAAAAAGAACTGAAGTCCATTCGTACAAGGCTGGAAAAGGCCGAGCCATCCAGGATGCTCCCGAAGAACGCATCGAGGGCGGATCGTCTTAAATATGAGATTTGTGAGAAGTTCGTAGACTACCTCCTCAAACACAAAATGACGCAGGCTCAGCTTGCTCGAAAGCTCAAGGTGGATCCAGCGCGGATCAATGAATTGATCTCTACACAGTGGATAAGCTCCTGGATCTGGCAGAGCGACTTGAGCTTGATCTGAATGTCATAAACTGGGCCCGCCCTTTATGATTTGCTGATTTTTTCAGAAAATCGGCCCTCAGCTCGTCTGAGCAGCGAGTCAATGTCCGAATTTCAGTCTATTTTGGCGGAATCATAATTCCGGGGACCAGTTTAATCCAAACTCCGGCCACGGATATCCAAAGCCAATTTACCGGGAAAAGTCGCCTACCGAAAAAGCGACCGAAAGTAGCCTTTTGCGGGCACCCTGACACTGCTCGGATTTCGACCAGCAAGACAGAGCAGTGAATTCACTGCTGGGGCTGCAGCTCAAAAAAAATAGAAAAAGGGGATATCTGTCGCGTAGTCAGTGCGCTGATCACTAAATTAGCGCTCCACTCCAGAGAAGCTCCAAGAATTTTTTCCACGGCAAAATCCGAATGCCGTCCAAAGTACGCTCCATGGGATCACGAGAAATCACGTAAAAGGACTTCACTTTGTCTTCTTCACGCAAGGCTCGAAGCCCCTTAAGATGAGCTGGCCCGACGGACCTCGTTGATTTGACTTCGAACGCGGCTTGGTTTCCTACAATAGCATCAACCTCAAAGTCACTGGTACTCGATCGCCAATAACACAGAGCTTCATCCGATCGAGTGTAGTCTAGGTAGCTTCGGATTTCGCGAATAATGAAATGTTCAAAAACCTTCCCGAAAAGCTCATTGTCCTCTTCGATTTTTGGGCGACGGGCAAGGCGATTGCACACCCCAAGGTCGAATAAATAGAATTTCGAACGAGTTATGGCTTTCCTCTTCCGGGTTTTCAAAAATGGTCCCACTTGGAAGCCGATCAAAGTGTCTTCAAGTATTTGGACGTAATTTTGAATGGTTCGTGCTTGGACGCCTGTATCGTTAGATAACCCTTGGTAGTGCAACTCTTCTCCACAGGACTGCGCCATCACCTCTAGAAATCTAGAAAAATCAGCGAGCTTTCTTACCAAGCCCTCGGCGATGATTTCCTCACGAAGATACAATCCGGCATAGGCTTTCAGTTCCTCCTGCGGCTCATCCGAAAGATAAACGTGAGGCAGTCCCCCGATGTTGAGATAGCGAATGAGGTCAAATTTTGTTCCGAGCTCTTGGGATGTCAGTGGATTTAGTTTCGCTTCCCAGGCTCTTCCTCCCAATAGATTTGAGGCGCCACGTTTCAGCTTGCTTGCTGAACTACCTGTGAGCAAGAAACGAACTTTCCTCTTTTCAATCAGCCGGTGCACCTCGTTCAGTAACTTTGGAAGTTTCTGAATCTCATCAATCACAATGATCCGGTCCGTGTTCCGTAACTGCTCTTCGATCAGTTGCGGGCGACGAAGGAGATTTTCAAAGACCTCATCTTCAAGGAGATCGTAAGTTCGCACTCCTGGCAGTTGCTGACGGATCAATGTGGATTTGCCCGTGCTACGAGGCCCAAAAAGAAAAAGACTTTTCTTCTGGAGCAGACCCTCTAGTGACAAAGCTCTTTGAAGTTCCATTAAATCATCAATACCATTTCCGTTTAAGACTGCAATCCGAAACAGAGTTACTCATTACAGCCGCCCAACAACTACAGTCGACGAGTCATACCGGTCATCAACAGCTCAGATTAATGTCTCACGACACCCTTCAGCGCCCGCCAGACGGACCCGGACGACAGACCAATTGCCCTCGATCTCCTGATAACTCATGCCCTTCTGTCGAAGCTTACGGACGACTTCTTACTCGTTTTTCTTTGGTCGCCCCAGCCCATCGGGGCGATAGTTGATTGGGATGGTCAGCCGAAAGTTCGGGGTCGCCTGTAATAGTCGTTTTTGAATTCTCTAAAACGAAAACACTACAACTACTAAGGAGGCTTGTTGCCGGTTGCCTTCCACTACAACCAGCTCACGAGCCTTGTGATTCCAGACTCCGTCACCACGATCGGTGAGATGGCCTTCGCCGGTAACTGCCTGACCGCCGACCGGGTCTCGATTCCGCAGCGCTTCGAGAGAAGAACTTTCGATATCTGATGAGGCCCAAATCGGGGACCCACGAACTGTCCTGCGGCAGAGCCCTTGACGGTCGCGCGAACTGAGGGGGCTGGACTGTAAAGCGTCTTAAAATCCAGTGCTTGGGTAAGCACAAGCAGAACCGACTTTTCTTATTGCGATGAATTAAAAAACGAGGCACCACTCGCGGTTCTTAAGGAAACCAAAGTCATGAAATCTCACACCCTATCCGTTTTGACTCTGTCTCTTGCCACCTTCCTCTCCACTTCGGGCGCGCAGGCACAGGAGCCTACTCCGAAGGGCTGCTTCATTTTCTCGGATAAGTCCGAGACCACTATTGTCGGTTACAAACAGAAGAGGTTTTTCTTCAAGAAGTGCCCGCGCGACGTCGTGATTCCAGACTCCGTCACCACGATCGGTAATTATGCCTTCCAGTCGAACCAGCTCACGAACGTCGTGATTCCAGACTCCGTCACCACGATCGGTAATGATGCCTTCCAGTCGAACCAGCTCACGAGCGTCGTGATTCCAGACTCCGTCACCAGGATTGGTTGGAGGGCGTTCTCCGACAACAAGCTCACGAGCGTTGTAATTCCGAATTCAGTGACCACGATCGGTGGGAGGGCCTTCGCGGAAAACCAGCTCATGAGCGTCGTGATTCCGAATTCCGTCAACACGATCGGTGGTGGGGCCTTCTCCGACAACCAGCTCACGAGCATCGTGATTCCGAATTCCGTGAGCACGATCGGTATTTTGGCCTTCGCCGGTAACTGCCTGACCGCCGACCGGGTCTCGATTCCGCAGCGCTTCGAGAGAAGCACTGTCTATATTTTTGGAACGTGGGCCAGCCAGCAGCACTGCAAACAAGCGCTGGCTTTACAAGACTGAGAAGAGGGGGAAGGCGGCAACGCCTTCCCCTTTTTCGTTTGGTGTGCTCGCGCTTGGCCTCAAAGACTGGCTGAAAGGGCTTCGAGCTCTCATTGATAAGGCCCACATCAACATCAATATCTCGCTGGTTTTGAGAGCGCTATTCTGCGCCGTTTGATCTCGAGGCCAGAAAGCTTCTGCTTTTTCTGCCGAGACGAGAGGCGAAAAGCGAAGCGGCTCTATGCGTGCGGGTAATGATCATGCAGCGCTTTGTCGGCACTTGCGAATCTGCCCTCGCCCCTCCTGAGACTAGCCAGCTCACGTGATATCGGTATTCTCACTGCCGTCGAGATTCGAAATCTGACGCTTGTCAGAGCTTTTTCGCCACTTTATCCTGCTCTGCGCATTGCGATGCTGCCAAATCCCCCCTAAGCTCTTCATTCCATGAGACGCATCTTTAATTTCAATTCTGGCCCCGCCATGCTGCCCGTACCTGTTCTTGAAGAAGCCAGCCGAGGTGTCCTTGAACTGGGAAAATCAGGAATGTCGATCTTAGAGATTGGTCATCGAGGAAAAGACTACGAAGCCATTCACCTCGAAGCTCGAGAGCGCTTGCTGCGACTCATGAATCTCTCCGGCGAAGACTACGAAGTCTTCTTCCTAGGAGGAGGAGCAAGCCTTCAGTTCGCGATGGTACCCATGAATTTTCTGCCTCGCTCCGGTACTGCTGAGTTCCTGCACACCGGCGAATGGAGCGCGAAAGCAATGGCCGAAGCGCGGAAGTTCGGTAACGTTCAGGTCGCCGGATCTTCTGAATCAGCGAAGTTCAGTCACCTTCCCAAACAGTGGCAGTTCAACCCTGAAGCCAACTACCTGCACATCACCACCAACAATACGATTGAGGGAACTCAATGGAAAACGGTTCCAGTAGCCCCTCAGGGGGTGCCCTATTTCGCCGACGCGTCGTCCGACATCTTGGGGCTGGTGCGCGACTACTCTGGATTTGATCTGATTTATGCGGGCGCTCAAAAAAATCTGGGCCCTGCGGGAGTTACCGTCGTCGTTCTTAAAAAAGCCCTTCTCGAAAAAGTGCCCGCTGACATTCCCTCGATCTTGAGTTTTGCCGCTCATGCCAAGGCCGGAGCGCTCTACAACACTCCACCCGTTTTTGCGGTTTATACCTTGGCCCTCAATCTTCGATGGCTTGAAGCTTCAGGAGGAGTGAGCACCATTGCGCAGAAGAACGCGAAAAATGCTTCGCTGATCTATGAAGCCCTCGATGAGTGCACTGGCGTCTATGACCCCACGGTCACCGAACCAGCAGACCGATCACTGATGAACATCACTTTTCGGCTACGCGACACCAACCGCGAGGCCGACTTTCTTGCCGGAGCTCACGCTCTCGGAATGGATGGCCTAAAAGGACACCGGTCAGTCGGAGGATTCAGGGCAAGCCTTTACAATGCGTTTCCAGAAGAAGGCGCCCGGGCGCTTGCAGACTACCTTCGCCGCTTTGCGGGCCAAAGCTAAAGTCGAAGCAGCCCCTTCGGCACGAGACTAACCTCGCGCCGAATCCGGAATTAACGCCGTGCCTGTGAAGGGGCCTTCTTGGCTGATTTTTCAGAAGCCTTTTCAGATGGCTCTTTTAGAGCCGGTTTCTCGGCCTGCTTGCCAGCCTGCTTTTGCTGCACCATCTGGCTCATGATGGCCAAAGCTTCATGACGAAGATCGTTTTCGTAAATAAAGCGATAGAAGTTTTCCATGTCGGGGTGATGACGGAAATTCTTGAAAGAAGCCGACATCTCGGATGAACCCGCAGCTGCCAATGCGGCGGCGTTGCCACCTCCGCCTGAGCTACTCGCGGCTGCCGCCTCGTCTTCATCGACTTCGTCTGCATCCTCACCAGGAGCAGCAGGTGCGACGGGAGCTTCCTCGACAGGCTCCTTCGCTGCTGCTTTCACAGACTTGGTGGGCTTTTCGGCCTTGGGAGCTGTCTCAGATTTTGAGGCCTTGGCAGGACTGACTTTCTTCTTGGTCATAGATGACTTTCTCCTAACGCGGTTTCGGAGTCTTCTGCAAGCGAAGTCCGGAACGCCCCATAACGATGGAGCTTATTGTAGAGGGTTTTGATGGTGATGCCCAGTTGATGGGCTGCCCGCGTTTTGTTGCCGCCGCAGCCCTCGAGAGTTTGCAGGATATAAGCTTTTTCCAGCTCTTCAAGCGGCATTCCGGGCCCAAACCCCAAAGTCAGGCCGGGCTGGAGGCCCATCGCGCTGGACTTGCCAGACGAGCTTTCGCTGAACGCCGAAGCGGCCCGCAAATGCGAGGGCAGATCCTCGAACCGAATTTCCTGGTTTTCGGCCAGAATCTTGAGCCGCTCGACCGTATTTTGAAGCTCTCGAATATTGCCAGGCCAGTCATACCGTTGAAGCGCCTCAAAAACCCGCGAATCCACCCGGCGAACCGGAGCGCTTCCCCCAAATCGAGAGTGCTTCAGAAAATGCTGAACCAAGGGAACAATGTCTTCTCGACGCTTACGAAGGGGCGGCATCCTCAGGGTGATCGTATTCAACCGATAATACAAATCTTCGCGAAAGCGGCCTTCCCTCACCTCTACTTCTAAATCACGGTTCGTGGCGCTGATGACTCGAACATCAACAGAAATCGGACGCTTGCCCCCCAGCCGATAGAACTCGCCCTCTTGAAGGAAGCGAAGCAATTTGGCCTGAATCGGAAGAGAAAGCTCGCCGATTTCGTCTAGAAACAGCGACCCATGATCGGCCGTCTCACAGAGACCCATCTTCTGCTGAGTGGCTCCTGTAAAGGCGCCCTTTTCATGACCGAAGAGTTCGCTTTCGAGCAACGACTCTTGAAGAGCGCCGCAATTCACGACGACATAAGGCTTTTCAAAACGCTCGCTTTGAAAGTGCAAGCGTCGGGCAATCAACTCCTTGCCCGTGCCGCTCTCGCCTTGAATGAGCACGGTCGCCGTCGTGGGAGCGATCTTATCGACCATCGCAAGCAGGCTTGAAAGCGAGGGACTTTTTCCGACGATCTCGAAAGGCTTTTGATCGTGTTGAACGAGGGTTTTTAGCGCCTTATTTTCTTTTTGAAGGAGCCGCTGCTGCTCAAGAATCCGCTCATGAGCATGTCGAAGCTCGAGAGTCTTCTCTTCGACGGCGCTTTGTAATTTCTTATTGAAGCTCCGGGCCTCAGCAAGAAGCTTGCGGTTCGTGAGCGCAACTGAAACCTGGGCGCTCACGGCTTCAAGGGTCAAGACATCGTCTTGGTCAAAAGCATGGAGCTCATCGCTCTCGGCATTCAAAACTCCAACAACTTGTTCATCGATCACAATCGGCACCGAGAGCTCTGACTGAGTTCGTACCGGAAAAGACAAGTCAGTATAATTGGGATCGCTGCTCGCATCGTTGGTCAGATACGATTTCTTCTGGCGAATCACTTGCCCCACGATTCCCACGTTGCTCGAGAGATCCTGCCGCTTCGAAAGAATATGCCCTATCGGAAGATGAGACTGGTACGCGCCGGCTTGGGCTTCAAGTCGGGCGGTCTGTTTGTCATCGACGCTCCAAACCTGAAGCACCAGATAAGCAAACTTGGCCTGAACTAAGTCGACCACTTCTTGATAGAACTGGTCGCTCTCAAGTAGCGATTGAAGATTCGCCGATAGCTCGTTTAAGAGCCGCAGGCGGATCAAGTGTTTATTGAGCGAAGAGTCGTCCTGGCGCATGACAATAACCTGGGTGCCGACCCTAGCTTTTTTACATGGTTGGAGCCAGCGAATTTTTACGCAAAGCGTTATTTTTATCGAGCTTGAGGGGCTCAGTGGGGGGCCGCCGCCCAACCCTGCCCCAAATCGAGTAAGCCCCAAACCGATCGGGTTGACGCGCAGCACTATTGCATGATAACGCATCGCACCATGACCGATTCACGAACCCCTTCTCTGAAGAAGACCCCGCTTTTTCTCGCCATTCTGAGCGCGTCTTGGATGGTCTCGTTGAATGCTCAGGCAGCACCTTTTGCTTTGCAGGCTGATCCAGCCACTTTTGCTTCAAAAGATAGCCGCGCCATCCAATCCTTTCTCAAGCAAGTCGACGCCCTGCTTCCCCCCAGCTTAAAAAGCCACTTAGGGCGTACGATTACCATCCGGTTTCAGAAGCTTGATGACTCATCGAAAATCACAGGCCCCTCATGCATCGGCGACAGCGTCGACCCCGACGCAGAAAAACAGACTTTAGGCTACGTCCGAAAAAGCCCTTGGACCAGCGCTTCAACTCTGGCTGAGGTTGTCCTGAACCAAAACTTCCTGTCGATCATCGCATCTGGAGAAGCCTCGGCGGTTCGCTATGCTTGCGGCCATAAGAACGCGTACCGATTAGCCCTGGCCACGGCGATTCATGAAGTCGGACACCTCTACGACTACACCGACCTCAAGACCTCCTCAGAACAGGCCTTTCTCGATCGCTGTGCCGCCGCAGAATCAACCGTCAGCCGAAGCCCGGGAAAAGCCATCGATCCTGAGTGCCGAAAACTAAAAAATCGCTTACGCGTTTCAAACCGCGCCGACTTCCTAGACCTCATGGGATGGGTTGAGACGGGCTTGATCTTCCACACTCGCGGGCAGGGAAACCAGCTTTCACTCAGAAGCCCCGACCCCTATGAGTTCAAGAACTGGAAGGAGGCTTTTGGGGTCAACCTCGAATTTTTCGCACTTGATCCCGAGTTCGCCTGCCGACGTCCAGCAGTTCATGCGTTCTATTCAAAACATTTTGGTTTTGATCCCTATCAAAAGACACGCAGCTGTAAGCCCCAAACAACGATTCCTGTGAACACTCAAGGAACAGGCTTAGCGCCGTTGATCGATATCGACCCCGAGCGCGTCTACGAAATCCACGCCCTTTTTGCGGGCAAAGGCCCTGAAGCAATGAGCAAGTGGGGCCATTCGCTGTACCGCATCGTGGTCTGCTCGCCAGATCGCAAAACCGTAGGCCCCGAATGCCTCAACGATCTTGCCCACCATGTCACGATCAGCTTTCGAGCCACAGTGCCCGATCTCGCGATCTCGTATTGGAAAGGCCTAATCGGAAAATACAGTTCAACCCTCATTGCTCAGCCATTTCTAGCCACCATTGAAGAGTACAACAAAACCGAATTTCGCGAGCTCGTGAGCTTGCCGCTACGTCTCACCGAAGACGAGAAACGCCTCTTTATTTTTCGCACCTTGGAAGCTTCGTGGGAGTACGCTGGTCGCTATAAATTTCTGACCAATAACTGCGCCACCGAGGCGCTCAACTTCCTGAAGGGCGTCCTCGGCGAATCACGACTCTCTAGCAGACACCCCATTTCGCCGCTGGGCCTGCATGAAACCCTCCAAAAATTAAGAATCGTCGACACCTCGGTGCTTCAAGACCACGAAAAAGCCGTTCAAAACGGCTATTATTTTGCGTCAAAAAAACCCGAGGTCGATCAAATGCTCTCGAGCTTGATTCGCTCCTGCCAAATGGCCGGCTGCTCGACTGCGATGCCATCTGAGACCGACCGCTACCTTTCTGAAACTACTGCTGAGCAGCGTCGCGAGTGGTTTGAAGAACTTGCTCAAAAATCCTCAGAGCCCCGCCATGTGCTAGCAGCTCGGTTTTTCCTGCTCGAGGCCTATTCGCTACGAAGAAGTGACGGTACTCTTCAAAAGAAGCTCGCAGCCTTGATCGAAGCTAAAAAAATCGACGAACTTCCACCAGAGTCGCGAAACTCCTTTACCGAGATCGCCCAAGCGCTCGACGAGCTTCGCGCGCTGATCTTGAAAATGGTGCCAACCGCAATCCAATCTGAAGGCTATGGCATCCCAATTCGCGCAACGTCAGATGACTCGAACTCCACTCCGACTGACGTCACGGTTCCGAAGGAATCTGTAGAGCGCCAGCAAGAACTCATGAAACGAATCGTGGAGTGGGCGAAGAGCGCTTTCAAAACCAGGTTCAACGAAATTCAAGAGTCCCAGAAAAACAAATTGCTGTTCTTGAAGGAAATGCGCAAGCGCCCCTGAATCACCTTGGTATTGATCGAAGCCTGTGATGGTCTGTTCGTATGACAGACCACTTTCACGAGTCGATCAGCCCTGAGCCTCACAAAGATCGGGCCAAGCGCCTGCTGAAGAGTCATCCCGAAGTGCGCCAACTTTTCGGAAACACTCCGTCGACGTTTCTATGGGTGCTCGCACTGGTCCTTCTACAGACTGCGCTTGCCGCTGGGCTGGCCCAGGCTTCTTGGATGGCCATTGCCATCGCAGCGTTCACGGTGGGCGCGACAGCGAATCACGCGGTTTTCGTCTTGATCCATGAATGCGCCCACAATTTGATTTTCAAAAGTTCGAATGCCAATCGGCTCGCGTCGATTATCGTCAATTTGCCAGCCATTTTTCCAGCAGCGATTGGTTTCAGGAACTTTCACCTACTTCATCACTTCAAGCAAGGCGAGCTCGACTACGATGCTGATCTTGCTGGCCCGACCGAAGCCCGTTTGGTCGGTAATCACTGGCTAAAAAAGTCGCTTTGGATGCTGGGCTTTCTGGTGATCGAAGGCGTGGTTCGTCCGATGCGCATCAAAAAGGTGAACCTGCTTGACCGCTGGACCCTCGCGAACGTCGTCGCCCAGGCGCTTTATGCTGTGGCGATAGCCCAAGCCTGTGGCCCTCGAGCTCTGGCTTACTTGATGATTTCCACGGTTTTTTCAGTGGGACTGCACCCCTTTGGCGCCCGATGGATTCAAGAGCACTATGTGGTTCACGAGTCGCAAGAAACTTACTCTTATTATGGCCCTCTGAACCGCTTGATGTTCAACGTGGGCTATCACAACGAGCATCATGACCTCATGATGATTCCCTGGTCGCGCCTCAAGAAGCTCAAAGCCATGGCGCCTGAATTTTACGACACGCTCTATTCTCATGATTCCTACACGAAGCTGCTCCTGCGCTTCCTCTTTGACCCGAGCATGAGCCTCTATCGGCGAGTCGTTCGTCCCAGCCGTCGACCCTCGCCAGAAGAGCAAGCCGCAGTCTCCTTGCTTCCGGCAGAGCCCGCTTAACGCAAAAAATAGAGTTCCCCCTATCCAAACACGAACACACCCTCTAGAACCTAAAGACGTATGAACATCGTGGTCGTGGGCGCCCAGTGGGGCGATGAGGGCAAAGGAAAAGTCGTCGATTTATTCAGTAACCGCACCGACCTCATCATCCGCTTTCAAGGCGGAAATAATGCGGGTCACACGCTCGTGGTGAACGGCAAAAAGACGGTTCTTCACCTGATTCCCAGCGGAATCCTGAACGCGGGAAAACTCTGCCTGCTGGGCAACGGCGTGGTTCTTGACCCCTTGGTTTTTTTTCAGGAGATCGAGGGCCTGAAAAAAGCTGGCGCTTTGAGCGACCAAGCCGGCCAAAGGCCCGAAGACCGAGTGCGAATCAGCGATCGCGCTCACCTGATCCTTCCCTACCACCGCCAACTCGACGTTCTGAGAGAAGCGCGGGCCTCGGGCGACAAAAGTCACGATAAAATCGGCACCACAGGGCGCGGTATTGGGCCAGCCTATGAAGACAAGGCCGCTCGACGAGGAATTCTTGCCGGAGACCTTCTCGATGCTGACTGGCTCGCCAAACGCCTTCGCTCAGCGCTCGAAGAAAAAAACGTGCTTTTTGCGCACCTTTTTGGCGCGCCCCCGGTTGAATTCGAGCCTCTCTACCAGCAATGCCTCGAGCTAGGACAACGCCTGCGGCCCTTCATCACGGATGTTCGGGCCCTGATCGAAACTCACCGTGATCAAGGCAAGGCCATCCTCTTAGAGGGGGCTCAGGGAGCCTTGCTCGATATCGACCACGGCACTTATCCCTACGTCACCTCGTCAAGCACCTGCTCTGGTGGCGCCCTGACAGGAACGGGGCTCGGCCTTGGCCGAGGCAACACGACCATCGTAGGAATCACTAAAGCCTACACCACTCGAGTGGGCGCGGGACCTTTTCCCTCAGAAATCGAAACGACCTTGCCTGAGCTTGCTGCGGAGATTCGGCAGAAAGGGGCCGAATTCGGCGCCACCACGGGACGGATGCGGCGAATTGGCTGGCTCGATTTGGTCGCCCTTCGCTACTCTGCAGACCTCAATGGCATTACGGAGTGGGCACTGATGAAGTCAGATGTCTTAAGCGGTATGACCGAGCTTGAAGTGGTAATCGCCTACGATCTTGACGGACAACGCATCGAGCACTTTCCGGCCAGTGCCCAAAAGCTAGCGCGCGTTCGCCCTGTGACCCGAAAAGTCAAAGGCTGGACCCAACCCCTCGATGGCCTCTCGCCCCAGGAATGGCCTCAAGAATTCAAAGATTACATTCGGTTGATCGAGCAGAGCACCCGAATTCCAGTAACCCTGGTCAGCACTGGCCCCGGACGAGAACAAACTCACGAATTTCCTCGATCCAGTGTCTTGCAGTGAGAGAAAGCCTCTGGTAGGTAAGCTTCCTCTGTCATCGAAGCGTGAGTCATTAGCTCAGTCGGTAGAGCATCACACTTTTAATGTGAGGGTCGATGGTTCGAATCCATCATGACTCACCACTTTTTCGATGAAAGCTTCCCGCTCTTCTTTTCAATCCCCTCTTTCCAGTTTAAATCGTTGATATGCCTTTTACGTCGAATGATTTAGCGGTGATCGGCCTTTTGGCGTTTCTCGAGGGAATCCTCTCGATTGACAACGCTTTGGTTCTCGCGCTCTTGGCCAAGCCCCTGAAAAAAGAGGAACAAAAAAAGGCTCTGACTTATGGGCTGATCGGCGCGGTCGCGTTTCGACTCATTGCCCTCGGACTCACATCGTTTTTAATGCGCTGGACTTGGGTCAAGTGGGTCGGCGGCTTTTATTTGCTCTATGTGGGAATCAAGCATTTTTGGGATCAACGCCAGTCGAAAGACCCATCGAACGAGGACTCGACAACCCAGGGCAAGCCGGTGAGCTTCTGGAAAACCGTCTTCATCATTGAGCTCACCGACATTGCGTTTGCGGTCGATTCCATTCTTGCTGCCGTGGCGCTTTCAAAAAAGTTTTGGGTCGTCTTCACTGGGGGCTTTCTTGGCGTAGTCTTGATGCGCTTTGCGGCCAATATCTTTATTGTGTTGATGGATCGGTTTCCGAGAATGGAAGTCACCGCCTACCTTCTCGTGACTCTGATTGGCGCCAAGCTGATCGTCGATGCTGCTCATTTGCCAGGCGTCGACTTTCATTCGACTTCAAGTCCCGCCGCCTGGATCTTCTGGGTCTTGATGGTGACGTTCATTGCCGTAGGCCTGACGGGCTCACGCAAGCCACACTCAGCGCAGCATTAAACCGAAGGCTTTCGCACCGGAAAACGCGCTTCAAAAACATTGCCTCGTGAGGCGATATTGGGCAACAGCACCACTTCGCCACCATGAAGTCGCGCAATCTGCCGCGAGAGATACAAACCTAAGCCCAGGCCGCCCATTCGAACCACGGCCTTAGCGCGCTCGAAAGGCTCAAAAACTTTGCCTCGATCTTCGGCAGAAATCGCCTGACCTTGATCTCGAACACTTAAGACCGCATCGTTGCCTTCGGTGCGTAACCGCACCCAAATGACTCCCCCTTCGGGCGAGAGCCGCATGGCATTCATGATCAGGTTATTGACCACTTCTTCAAAGCGAACCGGATCTACCCAAGCACTCAAGGCCTCGGGCTTTTCGAGTAGGATCTGAAGAGCTGACTCGCGAGCCAAGGGCGCGAACCGCTCTTCGATCACTTCTGAAATCAAGTGGGGAAGCTCGACCACAAGAGGTTCGATTGAAAATTTACCTGCTTGAACCTTCGAAACATCGAGCAACCCATCAATCAGCTCAGTAAGACGCTCGCTCTGACGAATGACGAGCCTCAGAAATGAGAGATGACGCTCTTGATCGGCTTTCATCTCAATCGGCCACAGCATCGCTTTCAGCATTCGCTCTTGCAGCTGAAGAATGCCGTAGATCGACGTCAATGGTGTCTTGAGTTCATGACTCGCTATCGCCAAAAACTGCTCGCGCACTCGAACCTGCTTTCGCATCTCACTCTCGATCGCAAGATGAGCGAGATGATTGGCTACGGCTTGCATCAAGACAGCGCGCCACGCAAAAGGCTCTGGCCCTTCAGAGGCAACGCGCCCAAAAACGCAAACCAAGCCTCCCAGAACCACCCCCTTGGCTGATGGCTCAAGCGACGGAGCAATAGGAAAACGCAAACTCAGCGCTTCATGAGTATCGTTTTGAAGCCGCTCGACAACGAAGAGATCCCCCCTCGATTCGGCAGCCCACCCTCGTATGCTATCGCCCGAAAGAAACGGACCGACCAAGGGCATTGCCCCCGGAGCGGGGCTTCCCTCGGGGCTCGACTGCCGAGCAAAAGGTGGTAGCCACGCCCCCACCCACTCAGCCCCGGTCGATTTGCGAAGCCCACGGCAAACCGCCTCTTGCACTTCCTGCTCGGTACGGGGCCACTGGTGCAAACTCGTGTCGAGAAGCCTGGCCGACTCCAGAGGCGTTTCTTCTAATCCAAAAAGGGGTGCCATTGCTTTGGGATCATCCACACTTCTGACCTAGCCAGCATTGGGCCGAACCTCCGCAGCAGCATTGCCCATAAAAACAAAACATTTCTCTCAAGTATTGACGCCAAAGTTCCGACACCCCTTTCATGAGGGCTGCTCCACCAGATCCAGAAAAAAGCACCACGGCCCCGGGCCCAGGGCGGCCGCTTCAGGACGAGCCCCCCGCACCCGAGCCGAGCGATCCCTTTTTGACAGGGTTCTGGTGGGGATTTTGGGTGCTGGTTCTGGTCGTGGTCGGGGGATGGCTCATGCGAAGCTCGCTATGGCCCGGAGACAAAAGCCGCTCTCAAACTGCGATGTCCTTCTTTTATGAGTCGCCTCAAAAAGCGCGGGCGCCAGCACGAGGGCTCGCCAATGAACCCGAAGCGAGCGGAGATAAAGCCGCCAACAACTGATCGCGAAGTTGCTCGGGATCAAAGGGTTTGACGATAAATCCCGAAACACCAGCCGCTTCTGCCTGCTGCCAATAGTGGCGCTCGCTTTGCGAAGTCACCATCAAGAACGGGATTGCGCGAGTTTCAGGCAGCCCTCTGACCTTCTGCACCAGCGCCAACCCATCCATCCCTGGCATCAGCCAATCTGAAATCACGAGATGAAATCGGGAGTGTTCTTTTTGACAGGCGTCGTAAAGGGTTCGCCAAGCCGAGGCACCATCTTCAGACTCATGAAACTGTCGAAATCCCATCGCCTCCAACATGTCGCGCACAATCGCCCTGACTGCGGGCATGTCATCAGCGATCAAAACTCGAAAGGATTCAGGCCTCATCCCACAAGTTTAGCGTGAATTCGGCCGATAGGAAGGTCAGAGAGCGCTCATCGATGAAAAACCGTGTTTGGTACTTACAGATTCCGATCATTTTGCTTTTTACTGCGGCCTTTTGGATCACCCAGCAAGGCGTCGAGGGCGATCTCACGCATCCAACGCTTCGCGAGCGGCTCTTCCCTCACCTGCGTCGCTTCTCCAGCATCTTCCTCGATCTGAAATTTCGCCTTAGAGGCCCACAAGCCCCCAAAAACAAAATTGTGATTGTTGAAGTCGATAGCCCTTCTTTAAGCGAGTTCGGCCGATGGCCCTGGCATCGCGACCGCATGGCTCATTTAATCGAGAATCTTTCTGCTCTTGAGCCCAAAGTGATCGGTTTCGATATCGTATTTTCTGAGCGCGATCAGATCGTCAGCTCTGACTTTTTGAACGAGCTTGGAGACCCAAAAGCCAGGGCGCTGCATGATGCGAAGTACGATGGCGACGGACTCTTTACCCAAGCACTTGCCAAAGCCATGGCTTCAAAAACCAAAATCGTCCTGGGCTGGGCGCTAGAAGGCAGTTGCCAACCCAGTCTCGATTCTCGAGAAAAGTGCCAACTCGACGATCCCGCTCGAACAGAGCAACTCAAATTTCTCGAATCCGACGGAGCTCGACTGACGGGACTGAGCCAATTTGCAATTCCCCCCGAGCAGCTCGAAGGCGCCGAAATCCAGTGGGACCAAACCCCGTTGGTCACTGGCGTCCTGCCCATTACCAATCAAGGAGAGTTTCAGTTCGTTGCAAAACACGCTGGTCTTTTTGATACTGCCCTCGACCCAGACGGGGTGATTCGTCGATCGGTTTTGATTAAAGCTTTTGAAAAGCGCCTCTACCCGTCTCTCGCGCTGGAAATCGCCCGAGCAGGTCTAAATGATGAATTGCAAATCACGGTCGAACAAGGCCGAAAGATCGGCAACCTTCAGTGGAAAACCTCGGGAACGCGCCTGCCCATCACTCCGATCGGCGGCACGACGATCAATTTTCGAGGCCCGGCTCGCACCTTCAAATACGTGAGCATCTCGGAAGTCCTGAACGCCGAGTCGCTCGATCAAACCGTACAAACCGAAACGTTTCGAGGGCCGGCCACCGAATCGCTTCGCGACGTCTTTAAAGACGCCTATGTTCTAGTTGGGGTTTCTGCGCTGGGCGTTTTCGATATGAGAGCGTTCCCTTTCGACTCCAACGTTCCTGGAACCGAAGGACACGCCTCAATTCTGGATAACATTCTCTCGAACGACTTCCTCTCAATCGGGGGCATTCACCAAGAAACCTACGCGATCATCATGCTCCTCAGCATGCTTGCCGTAGGAGTTGCCTTCGCAATCGCCACCGAACGGCTCGAGTCGATTCCCGCTCTTCTACTGGGAACCCTGGCCATTGCCTCGCTGGGCTTCATCGATCTGAAGCTCTTGTTCCCCAAAAATATTCATTGGGACTTCAGCTTCCTTTATGCCGAGCTCGGAACGATTTTCGTCTTCACGACGGCAGTGAAGTACGTTCTTGAAGAGCGAAACAAAAAGTTTATCAAAGGCGCGTTCTCGAAGTACGTCTCGCCTGCCATTGTCGACTCGATCCTTAAAGATCCAACGAAGCTCACGGTCGGGGGCGAGAAGCGCGAGCTCAGCATCCTCTTCTCAGACATTCGCGGATTCACCACGATGTCTGAGAAAATGGACCCCAAAGGTCTGGCAGCCTTTCTGAACGATTACCTCGGAATCATGACCGATGTGGTCTTCGATACCAACGGTACCCTCGACAAATACATCGGCGATGCAGTGATGAGCTTTTGGGGAGCTCCGCTGGATCAGCCTGACCATGCGGCCAATGCGGTTTTAGCAGCGCAGATCATGATGAGAAAACTCGCTGAAAACCGTGCTCGCTTCAAAGCGCAGTACGGCGTTGATGTGAACATCGGAATCGGAATTAATTCAGGCGGCGTCAACGTAGGTAACATGGGCTCAGACCGAATCTTCGAATATACGGTAATCGGCGACCACGTGAATCTGGCCTCACGGCTCGAAGGTCTCACCAAGGAATACCACTCCAGTATTCTTACCACCCGATTCACCCTGAATGCCATTCAGGGTGCGGGAAAACCCCTTCCTCATTTTCGCACCTTGGATTTCGTGAAAGTGAAGGGAAAAAACGAAGCCGTCGAACTCATTCAAATCTTCGAAAACGAGCCTTCAAGCGAAGGCGTGAAGCTCTTTAATGAGGCGCGAACCCTCTACACCCAGATGCGCTGGAATGAAGCGATTTCTGGCTTCAAAGCCGCCAGCTCCCTGCTTCGGGGAGAGGCCGAATCAGATGAAGTCTGCGACATGTACATCGAACGCTGTGAGCAATTCAAAGCTGAGCCCCCCGAGGAGGGCTGGGACGGCAGCTGGAAAATGACAACGAAATAACGGAAACGAGACCATGAGCACTGCAGCTAAAAGCCCAATGGATCCCGCAAAAGCCATGAACGAGGCATCGGTCTCGGCATCAACCATTCGGCTCAAAAAGGGCCAAAGCCTTTTTCGCGAAGGCGAAGGCGCCGGAGCGATGTACTTAGTTCGGCAGGGCTCGATTCGAATCTCGAAGAAAAAAGGCGAAGCCGACATCGAAATCGACAGCATCCGCTCGGGCCAGCTGGTGGGTGAGCTTGCGTTTCTCGACGGCAATCCGCGTTCGGCTTCGGCCGAAGCCCTCTGCGAGACTGAGCTGGTCGAGATCTCGGGTCCCGCTTTTCAACGAGTTTTAGGCACGATTCCCGAATGGCTGAAAATCCTGCTAAAAACCCTAGTCACTCGACTGCGCTCGGCCAGCACCAAGATTCGGCAGCTCGAAACTTCAAGCTCAGAATACGTGTTTAGCGAGAAGGACGGCAAGCGGGTAGCTCAACACGTTTACCTCTCTGCCATCGACGTGATGAAAGTGGGCACCGCGATCCTTCTTGTAGCCGACCGTTGGGGAGACCCGATCGAAGTCACTGGACGCGAAGGGGTGGAAGTCAACGCTTCACTGCTCTTGCGCTACGCGAATCAAATTCTTCAGGTACCCTCGTCGAAAGTGACTAGCGTGATCGATGCCTTCTCGATGGCCGGATTCATGAAAACCGACACCAGCGGCACGGTTGCCCTATTCGACATCAACTTTCTTGAAAAACTGATTCATTACATGAACGAGGAAAACCTACAGGAGCCGTCAAAACGGCACGACATTTCGAATCGTGGCTTTCTTACGATGAGCCTCGTGCTCAAGCACCTGAATCGTTACCCCAAGGACGCTGATGGCTTTGCGCTCGTTAACGTCGCCGAGATTCTGAAAAAAGAAACTCCCGAAGGCGGGCGCTGCCCCGTGCGACTTGATGATTTCGCCGAGCTCGTGAAGCTCGGTTACGCATCGAATGTCACTGCGAAATCAGCAGACGAGGTGCTTTCATCCATCCTGGTAGAAGACTTCGTGGCGGCCGCTCGATTTCAACGCGTGATCAAATCGATCGAAGCTCTCAATGAGCAAAAGCGAAAACGAAAGGCCTGACGCAACTTCACAAGCAGCCAGGATGTTTATTAAGCCAGCTCAGGACGAGAGACTTTCACAGCATCGACGAGACTTTTGATTTCTTGGGCTCTAGACTTAGTGGCAACCAAAAGCACTTTGCCTGAGTCAACGATGATCAAATCATCCACTCCCAAAGTTGCCACCACACGCCCTGGCGCATCGACCACCAAGCCCGAACTTGCCACCGAAACGACTTCGCCGCCCAGCCCTACGCCCCAGTCTTGCTCACGACCTCGCTCACGGGCCAAAAGCTCTACCGAAGTCCAGCTTCCCAAGTCATCCCAACCACAATCCAAGGGAAAGGTGACTACCGAGCGGGCTTTCTCCATGATCCCAAAGTCAATCGAAGTGGCCGTCATCAGGGGATAGGCTTCTGAAATGCGGCCTTGAGAACTTTCCCAGGCCCGACGCATTTCAGGCATCAACCGATCGAATTCCGCCAAGATCAGGGAGGCCTTCCAAACAAACATGCCGCCATTCCAGAGGTACTGCCCCGAACGAAAAAACTGATCGGCACGTGCAAAGTCGGGCTTTTCGACAAACGCTTCGACACGAAGTGGAGAGTGTTCCGAACGCTCGCCTCGCGCTTCGAGCGAAGCCCCCGTTCGCAGATACCCATACCCCGTCTCGGGACGCGAAGGCCGAATTCCCAAAGTGACTAAATCATCATGCTCGGCTGCCCAGGCTACTGCTTGCTCGACAGTGGCTTGAAAAGCGCCCAGATCCTTCATCATGTGATCAGAGGGCATCACCATCATGACTGCATGGGGATCTCGCTGGGCGATTTCTTGAGCCGCCCAATAGATACACGGGGCAGTGTTCCGTCCCTGAGGCTCGCGAAGCACTTGGGCGCCCTCAGCTTGCTCGACGACAGCATCGCCGAGAAGCTCGGTGGTTACGATCCAGCGGCGAGAGGCGGGCACCGTCTCGAAGCGATCTAACGTCTGTTGCAAGAGCGTTCGCTCTGATAGCCCTTCAAAAGCCAAAAGCTGTTTGGGCCTACGCAGCGTGCTTCGTGGCCAAAAACGGGTGCCGCTTCCTCCGGCCATCACCACCAAATGAGTTGCCATAAGTGTTACGCCTTCGACGTGCCTGTGCGGCCATAACCATCTTCGAGGCGCACCACATCCTGCAGATGCGGAGTCGATACTTCGAAAACCACGCAATCTTCGTCAGCGATCATTCGATGTTTTTTTCCCGTGGGAATGTGGTGTCCCTCTCCAGGCACGAGCGAGACATTTTCGAGCTCGCCCCGATCGTTCTCGATCACGAAGGTCATTTTTCCCGACTGCAGGTAGATCGTCTCTTCTTTCACTTCGTGATACTGAAGCGAAAGTTTGTGTCCTTTTTTGATAAAAAGAAGCTTACCCACGTAGTCCTTGGTCTTGCCCCAGATCAGTTCATGACCCCAGGGCTTCTCGACTCGTAGGATTTCTTGCTTACTCATGATGCTCTCCCTCTGAAGAAGGTGTGGACGCAGAGCTCGAAGACTGAGACCCTTTTTCATCTGCGGTTGAAGCTTTTGACGCGGCGTTTGACCCATGATCAGCGGAAAGGCCACCCGTCTTCTTGGCGTGAGCGGGCTCGGCGTGCTTCTCACCCGCCGTTGTTCGCGTGACCACATAAGAAGACACTTTTCCCTCTGACTTCAGCACTGCCCCCGCCTGTTCAGCAGCATCTTTAGTCGAAAATGCCCCTTCGTGAATTCGATACCAGGTACCTTTTCCTGGAATCTCTGCCTTTCGAACCCAAGGCTTCAGGCCCGCCTTCCTCAACTGATCGAGGAGAGTCTTCAGCTGAGCCTCCTCTGAGGCGGGAAGTGCGAGAATCTGAATGGTGAAAACCGCCTGAACTGGAGCAGCTGAAATCTCAGCTTTTTTTCGAACTTCCCCCTCGGGCTTTAAATTCGAAGCTTCCTCGGCAGAAGCGCCCTGCTTACCCCCTTCAGGGGCAACCCGGTGAGGTGACCGTTTTTCGGCCACCGTTTTCTTCGGAAGCTCCACAGCCACGGGGTGATCCAGCTTCAGCCCTACGGACTCCACTTCCTGACGAAGGGTTTCGTCTAAAACCTCGCCAGCGGCGCGGCTGGCACCTGCCACTTTATCCTGCGCTTCAGCTCGAGTCGGAGCTTGGTCCGGAAGCTGGGTCACCTGACTGACTTCCGTCGGTTCGGTTCCTACGGGCTTTCCTCGAGGAGGCACTCGCTTTCCGAGATGAATGCCAAACGTGAAGGCGAAAATAGCGACCAAAAGCGAGAGCACCCCGAGAAGGAGGATTTCTTTTCGCTCATAAATCAGCAGACGCGACCGTTGGTTCATCCTTCGGTGATAGCGAGCGCCGCCCCTCGAAGTCAACGGCGCGCTTTCATCAAAACACCGGAAACTGATCCGGGATCTCGGCACGTTTCCCGCAAAAAGGCCCCTCGCTGAAGCCCTCTCAGAAGGCTTCGAAACCCGTTAGCCCTCTCACCACGAAAAGGAATCCGAATGCTGAAACGCTCTTCTCAAGCTGGACAAGGACTAACCGAGTACCTGATCCTGCTCGTTCTCATCTCACTCGTCTCCATCGCTGCCGTCCGCTCGCTAGGCAACACGATCCAGAACAAGCTTTCTTTGATCCGAAACCATATCGACAAAGTCAGCCCCAGCGCCCGATCTGAGAACCGAAGCACTGAGCGGCGACGCCCAGAGAGCCCCGGCGACTCTGAAAGCGAAGCCGAATGAAATCCCACCTCGCTCAAGGCCAGGTCACCCTGGAGATCGCCATCTCGAGCGTGGCTCTCCTGATCATTTTGACCGGTGCTGGCTGGATTTTAAAAGTGACGTGGAAAAAAGCCGAGTGCACCCGTGCGGTTTTTGAATCCTCACGACAGGCGCTCTCAAGCCACTCGCCGATGCTTCAAGCAGCGAGCTCCGCCACGATTCAAGAAACGCCAGAACTGGTCGTGAGTGCGCAGTGGTGTGGCGGACAGCTCGAACGCGTCGGCTTCCGAAAACTCGAACGTATCCCGGAGTGGCCATGAGCTTGAGACCTCAGCCTTCAGGATTACTGATTTTGCCCCTCGCTCTGGCCCTGGGGCTAGCAGTGATGGCTGCCATCGGATTTTTTGTGATCTCACAACGCTGGACCCATCAAGTCGCCATTCAACTTCGACTCGATCACTGTACGGGCTCGAGCGCCGTCACGTTCCGAAACCACTTGAATTCTCTCGAAGAGAAGAACCGAAAAATCCGAGCCCTTCGCTTGGGGGTCGCAGCCGCCGAAGCCTCGGCCAATCCAGCTCTGGCAGAATCGCTACGAACGACGATTTCCATCCTGGCCAAAAGCCAAGACCTTGAACGAGGACAGTGGAAAAAAAGGCAGCTCGAGTGGTGGACCGCCTCTCAATGCCAGACCGATTCCTGGCGGCGATCGCCCCTTCCCGAGGCAAAAGCCCACAGGGCCCCTCCAGACCCGCTGGGCGAAAACCCCCTCGATATTCATTGGCCCGATCCTCCGCACTGGAGAATTCGCCTCACTCATCAAAACCGAATCTCGGAGAGCTATGTTTACCGAAATAGAAAAACCCCTACTTCAGAATGGACTGCAAGCTGGAGAGCAGAAACCCCTGCCGCGCTCTCAGGGGCAAGCCTTGATTGAGGTACTGATATGGACTGGAATCGCTTTGAGCTTTTTGGTCGCCTTCGGATGGCTCTCTCAAGCGCACTACCGGCACTATCGTCACGTCCTGAATTCAGGCGCCGACTATACGGCACCCTCTTTCTGGTCACGGCCATCACCTTAGGACTCGTTTCAAGTGAGGCCCTGAAAGACGAGGCCATTGAAGACTGGCTGAGTAGCAATCCTCCAAGCCTTGCGCTCTGGCGAACGGCAGCAAAAGAGCGAGGACTGGAGGCGATCGAGCAAGCCCAAGAGAAAACCCCGTGGCTCTCGCGCGCTCCTCGAAGCTTCACGCCTCATTCAGCATGGTGGGATGAGCCAGCACGAGCGCTCTGGGTCTTTTCAGAATCTGCCGAAAACCCCTTAGATCCCCCCGTCTTCCTTCTTTTTGCTCAAACCCGAAAACCCCTCCGCGCCCGCGGATTCTCATCCGCCACAGGGGCCGAAGCTCAGCCCTTAGGCCAGGGATGGAAGGCCTTGGAGAAGTTTCAAAAACTTCAGATCCCTCCGGCGTTGAGCGTTCCTGAAAGGTCGAAGGCCCATCCCAAGCTTGGTAAAGATTTGAATCCTGCTCGACGGCATCCTCAAGAGTGGATTTTCTAAGCCTGGCGTTTGACGCGAACGCCCCGCTCGGCGTAGGGTGCGCGGCATATGTCGTCGAATAACTCGATTTTAGCAGTGGGATCCATGGCATTTGACACCGTTCAGACTCCGGCTGGAAAAGCCGAAGCGGTGCTCGGAGGTTCGGTCAATTACTTCTCGGTGGCCGCTTCTTTTTTTGCTCCCATCCGAATCGTGGGCGTGGTGGGCGAAGACTTCCCCAAGAGCCATCTCGGATGGCTTTCGGAAAAGAAAATCGATGTTTCCGGTGTGCAGATCGCCCACGGAAAGACCTTTCACTGGGTCGGCTCCTACGATGGCAACATGAATGAAGCGAAGACGCTGAATACGTCGTTGAACGTTTTTGAGCACTTCAATCCTAAGCTCTCCGACCAGCATGTCGACACGCCCTACGTCTTTCTAGCCAACATCGACCCGGTCCTTCAGCAAAGCGTCTTAGACCAAGTGAAATCGCCCCGCTTAGTGGCTTGCGACAGCATGAATTTTTGGATCACCGGAAAGCCCGATGAGGTTCGAAAAACGCTGTCGCGAGTGGACATCCTTTCCATCAACGATGGTGAAGCCTACCTGCTTTCTGGTGAGCGCCATTTGGCTCGAGCCGCAAAGAAAATCCACGCCATGGGGCCCTCGGTGGTCATCATCAAGCGCGGCGAATACGGCGCGATGCTGTTCACGAAACAAGCGACATTTATGGCCCCCGCCTTCTTGGTGGATCAAGTGATCGATCCGACCGGTGCGGGCGACAGCTTTGCAGGCGCCTTCATGGGCTTTCTCGCCGAAGCGCAAGCGAGCCGCGAACTCGCCGTTCAAAACCCTTCGCAATGGGAGAACCTGCTTCGGCGCGCGGTGCTCGCAGGCTGTGTCATGGCAAGTTTCACGGTCGAGGACTTCAGTATGCATCGTTTGATGCGATTGACTGCGACAGAGCTGCTCGAGCGCCAGCACGCCCTCTTGAAAATGACCCAGCTTGCTTAAAGCGCCCCCCGGCGCTCCTGCCCAATCTTGCTCGATCTCGCAGCACTTTTAGTATTGATGCAGAGCCGCGGGCTTGAATTGGCACTTTCGTTGCTCGCTCCACTCATCGGCGAACCGCCATGAACGAAAACCCCGTCCGCTAAAAATCGGACACTCGAAACACGGAGAGAGCAACCATGAAACGCACCATTAGTGCCGCTTTGAGCATCACCGCCTTGACCCTCTTGATTCCCGCGGCTCATGCCGCAACCCCAAAAGGCGACAGCGACGTGAAGAGCCTTTTGCAGGATGATTCGAAGGTAAGCCAGAAAGAGGAGTCAAAATCGACTCAACAGGGCTCACAAAAGGGCAGTCACCACGGTGAACAAAAAGGGGACCAAAAAGGCGAGCAAAAGGGAGAGTCAAAAGCAAGCTCTGGCAACGACTCGAAAGCAGCCGAAAAAGCCTCGCAAAACGGCAGCAGCAAAGCCGAGTCAAAGAGCCAAGCCGCTTCACAAAAGGGCTCACAAAAAGGCCTAAGCGCTCTTCGATAGATCGTCCAGATTGGCACCAAGCCTAATGAAGCTGAAGACGAGGGGTGGCCTTCTTTTACGCTTGACCCCTCGTCTTCAAAGCCAACTCTAAACAGGTGACAAACTCGCGCTGAAACCGCTCGCGACTGAACTGCCGAGCTTGGGCGCGACAAGCAGTCTCCATTTCGCTCAGATCACGCGCCTCCATCTTCCTCACGGCTTCGCTCAAGGCTTTGACGGTGGGATCACTAAAAAAAATTCCAGTCTGCGCAGTCACCGTTTCCAGAGCACCGCCCTCGGCCAGCGCAATCACAGGAGATCCCGCAGCCATCGCTTCCAGGGGTGTGATTCCAAAATCCTCGACGCCGGGAAAAACAAATGCTCGGCAGCGAGAGAACTCGTCTGCTACTCGCTCGTCATCGCAAGCTCCCAAAAACTCAATCGTAGGCCCGGCCAGCGCTCGAAGACGGTGTTCGTCTTGACCCTTTCCAATAATTCTCAACGGAAGACCCAGCTCATTGAAAGCCTGAATCGCCAAATCAAAGCGCTTATAGGGCGCAAAGGCTCCCAACATCAAATAATGCGCTTCAGGCCTCCGAGGCCGCGACAAAAACCGCTCGAGGCCCGCAAACGGGTGCACCACCGCCGATTCACGCCCATAAATTCGGCGCACCTGACCCGCGATGAAGTGGCTATTCGAAACAAAGGCGTCGACCTCTCGACTCGAGTCGCGATCCCAAGCCTGTAAGGCTCGACGCAAGAGCCGAGCACCAAGCCGGGTGATCACCCCTGCGCGACCGGGCCCAAAATAATCCTCGTAACGATCCCAGATATACCGCATCGGTGCATGAACGTAGCTGAGATGAAACGCCCCCCGCGACTTGCGAACCCCTTTGGCAACGCAATGAGAGGAGCTGATCACCAGGTCGTATCCCGTTAAGTCTAAAGAACGCACAGCCCAAGGCATCAAGGGCAAATAATGGCGGTAGCGCTTCTCAACAGCCGGAAGCTTCTGCAGCCAGCTTGAAATCAGGGTGCGGCTCTTCAAAACCGAAGACAGCTTTTCGGGATAGTGAATCAGCGTGAAAATGGGCGCCTGAGGAAAAAGCTCTGCAATCGCTTCAAGCACTGCCTCGCCGCCACGCATTCCGGTCAGCCAGTCGTGAACCAAAGCTACCCGGTAGCGCTGGAGATCTGGCGAAATCATTGTGCGAGCTCGGCCTGAAATGCCGCTACGGTCTGTCTCAGACCCTCGATCAAATCGACTTGGGGAGACCAGCCCAGGAGCTCTTTGGCCCGAGTGATGTCGGGGCACCGCCGACGTGGATCATCCTGGCGCGCCGGCAGATGATGAATCGGCTGTTCAGAGCCAACGATCTTCTGAAGCTCTTGAGCGAATTCCAGAACGGTGCGCTCTGAAGGGTTTCCGCAATTGACGGGCTCATGAATTCCGCTTTCGAATAAGCGCAGAATGCCCTCTACGAGATCAGAAACGTAGCAAAAGCTTCGCGTCTGCAAGCCCGTGCCATGAACGGTCAAGGGCTTTCCCAGCAGCGCCTGACGGGCCAGTTCAGGTACCACGCGCCCATCATCTAATCTCATCCGAGGACCATAAGTGTTGAAAATGCGAATGATACCGCCATTCAAACCTTTGAGGCGCACCTGAGTTGAAACGATCGCCTCGGCAAAGCGCTTCACCTCATCGTAGCAAGCGCGCGGCCCTGTGGTGCTGACGTTGCCCCAATAACTTTCTCGTTGCGGATGCTCGAGAGGATCTCCGTAGACTTCCGACGTCGACGCCAACAAGTAGCGCGCGCGATGCTTCAAGGCCAGATCCACGGTCTGAAAAGTGCCCAGAGAATCGACTTTCAGAATGACTTCAGGAATCTGATCAAAATCAATCGGACTTGCCGGACAAGCGAAATGCAACACGCCATGTAGGCCATACAACCCTACGAGCGTGAACGCCTGCTCAGGCAGCGGCTCGCTCACGTCGCAGGTCACTAACTGAAAGCGCGATCCATCGTAGCGAGTCATCGCCTCCTGCAAGTTCGACTTCCTGCCAGTGACCAAGCTATCGAGCGCAGTGACGGCATACCCTCGAGCCAAAAAAGCATCGCAAAGATGCGAGCCAATAAACCCTGCTCCGCCCGTAATCATCACATGTCGTTGATCCTGCACGTCGCTTTCCTCGCTTCATGACAATTGTTAAAACTCAGGCCGTTTCTGAAGAGCATGCCGACACCCCCCGCGCAATTCGCAAGAGGCACAAACCTCAGGAACAAACCGCTTTCGGCACCGATCTAAGATTCCCAGCCGAGCCAAAGCAAAATCATACTTCACGGGATCGGTCGGATCGAAATCCCCCAAACGCCGTGTGATTTCAACAGCGGCCCGCCAGTTGAGCGTTTTTCTCTCGGTAAGTCCCAAAAATTGGCTGATCTGGCCCACATGGGTATCGAGCGGCAAAACCAGCTGGCTCGGTCGCAGCTCCGGCGCGCTCGCGGGCCCAAGCTCGCGAATCAAGGCACTTCCCCGCCGCCAAAGCCCCGGGTCGAGCTCATCTTTTCGGCCCATCCATCGAAGGACCATGCACCAGCGCTTACAGCAACTTCCTGAAGAAGGGGCCGCCAAAAAATGCCCGAGCGACCGAGGCAGCACGCCACCTCGAGGCACCGTTGCCCAGCTTTTCCAATCGGCCAAGAATCGATCGAGAGCACCCGAGAAATTTTGATCCTCTGAGTGCAGCCCGCGCAGAAAATGAGCGCCCACCGAACCATGCTGCCTCCAGCTCTGCCCAATCAAGTCCATGAAGGAAAGCAAGTCAGCTCCGGTATGAATTCGATGACGAAAGGTCTCGAGCGCCCGGCGCGCCTCAGCGCGATGCAGTCCTTGTCGAACAAACCGTGCTGGCGAGCCGCTAACGGCGGTAACGGTCTGAATCCAAGCTTCTACCGAGGCTCGAATCTGCCGAACATTGCCGTAGGCCAGCTGGGCCGAGACCAAAGCAACGACCTCTTGATCCCAAGGGTCTTCAAACCGATGAACGAACTCGAGAGGATCGCTCATGAGATGCTCGGGTCGATGGTAGGAGCGATAGACATCCTCTAAAAACATTTTGAGCATTTTTCCGACCTACCCGCGCCTTCGAGATTGTCAAATCCCCTCACGACCCGCTAGAAGTTTCTCAGCAATGATCCGACGCCACCGTGGTTCCGCGATCTTCACTTTCGCGATGCTCGGACTGGTTCTGCAGAACCAGGCTCTTGCCCTTCCCCTTTCAAGTCCACTCCCCCAATGGGGGCCGAAATCCATTCCCCAAGACATTCCCAAGTGCGACCGGTCGTTCGTTTACCAAGGAAAAGACTACCCCTGCGATAGCGCACGCGCCAATGACGGCGAAGGCCTTCGGATGCTTCTTGAAAAAGTGCCTTCAGCTCGTGACGAGCTCGATCGCTACCAAGCCAATCGCAGGAGCCTTTCGACGCTCGCTTTTACAGGAATGGCTGGAATCTTAATTGCCGTGATGGGCCCACGCTTTGCCGATTCGACGGGCTCGAAGAATCTGATGATTGCGGGAGGCCTATCCCTGACGCTAGGTAGCTTTGCTTTTGGACGTTCTCGACTGGCGGCAAACGAACAGCATCTCGATCGAGCCATTCACCTCTTTAACGAACAGAACCCCGAAGACCCCATTTCTCTCAAAAAGCCTGAAGAACGCCAGCCCCCCCCTTCAGGTCCTTCAGGAGGATAATGCCCATGCCCTTAAGAAAAGATCTCTCAAAAGTGCTGATCATCGGAAGCGGACCCATCGTGATCGGACAAGCGTGCGAGTTCGACTACTCGGGTACACAAGCGGTCAAGGCCCTTCGCGAAGAGGGCCTTGAAGTGGTCCTGATCAATTCAAATCCGGCAACCATCATGACCGACCCCGAGACTGCCGACCGGGTTTACATCGAGCCACTCACTCCCGAATTCGTCGAGCGCATCCTGGAACTTGAGCGGCCCCAAGCCGTCTTACCCACGATGGGCGGCCAGACAGCGCTGAACCTTGCTTTAGAGCTCGAAAGTCGTGGCGTGTTCAAACGCCTCGGAATCGAATTGCTGGGTGCGAAACCCGAGGCTATCCGGCTGGCAGAAGACCGCGAGCTTTTCAAGAAAACCATGGAATCGCTCGGGCTGCAAAGTGCGCGCAGCGCTTTGGCCAAATCGCTTGATGACGGCAAGAAAATCGCTCGAGAGCTCGGCTTGCCGCTGATTCTTCGACCCTCATTCACTCTCGGCGGCGAAGGCGGCGGAATTGTTCGAACCGAAGAAGAGTTCTTACGACAACTCGAACGGGCGCTGTTCTTGTCTCCGACAAGTGAATGCCTCGTTGAAGAAAGCCTTCTAGGCTGGAAGGAGTTTGAGCTCGAGGTCGTTCGCGATCAGTCCGACAACGTGGTGATCGTGTGTTCGATCGAAAACCTCGACCCCATGGGGGTTCACACAGGCGATAGCATCACCATTGCACCGGCGCAGACACTGACGGATCGTGAATTTCAAAATCTCCGAGATCAGGCCATCCGAATCATTCGCGCCATCGGGGTCGAGACGGGCGGGTCAAATATTCAGTTTGCCATTCATCCGACTAACGGACGTGTGGTCGTGATCGAGATGAACCCCCGAGTCTCGCGCTCGAGCGCTCTGGCCTCGAAGGCAACTGGCTTTCCTATTGCCAGGATCGCCGCAAAGCTAGCGATCGGGTACCGACTCGATGAGCTGACCAATGAAATCACAGGAACGACACCCGCGAGCTTCGAACCGTCGCTGGATTACGTCGTGACCAAAATTCCGCGCTTTGACTTCGAAAAGTTCCGCCCGACTCCCGAAACCTTGACCACGCAAATGAAATCGGTGGGCGAAGTCATGGCCTTGGGCCGAACTTTTGAGGAGTCTTTGGCTAAGGCGATTGCTGGACTGGAGACCGATGCTCCCTGGCTCAAGCCGCTGGGTGGTGAGCTTCGCTGGGACTGGATCGAGAAGTCGCACCCCCGACGCCTTTGGGCTGTGGCCGATGTCATTCGAGCAGGCGCTACCGATCACGAGATCGCCGCCCGAAGCGGCATTGATCCCTGGTTTTTAAGTCGAATTCGAAAGCATCTCGAAGCAGAAACCTGGATGCGAGAAGAGCGCTTTCCGTTTTCGGCTGCAACTTTCGAAAAAATCAAAAGTCGCGGCTGGACCGATCGGGGAATCGCAGGCTTTCTAACGAATGTGAGTGAAGAAGCCGTGCGCCAGGCCCGCGAAGCCGTGGGAGTTCGCTCCGTCTTTCATCAAGTCGACACCTGCGCCGCTGAATTTGAAGCTCGCACGCCCTACTTGTACAGCACCTACCGAGGATCGATTGACGAAGCCCGCCCCAGCGCCAATACCAAAAAGGTCATGATTCTGGGTGGCGGCCCCAATCGCATCGGACAGGGAATTGAATTCGATTATTGCTGTGTTCACGCCGCCAAAGCCTTACGCGCGATGGGGATCGAAAGCCTCATGGTGAATTCAAATCCAGAAACCGTCAGCACCGACTATGACACTTCTGACAAACTTTTTTTCGAGCCGCTCACTCCCGAGCACGTGCTTCGAATTGCCGAAGTTGAAAAACCCCTCGGTGTGATCGTGCAGCTCGGTGGGCAAACCCCTCTCAAAATCGCTAAAGCTCTAGAAGCTGGCGGACTGCGAGTCATTGGTACTTCAACCGCAAGTATCGACCTTGCCGAAGACCGTGAGAAATGTAGCCGGATCGTAAAAGAGCTTGAGCCTCTGGGGCTTAAAGAGCCTCCATCCACCACTGCGCGCACGGCCGAGCAAGCCATTCAAGAAGCGGGAAGACTCGGGTACCCCGTCTTACTGAGACCTTCCTATGTTCTTGGAGGACGAGGCATGCGCATCGTGCATAGCGAGACCTCGCTTCGGGAGTCGATCGAAGAGTCGATGCGCGTGACCGATCAGCACCCACTTCTCATTGATCGTTTCTTAGATCGCGCGACCGAAGTCGATGTCGACGCGCTCAGCGACGGCAAAGAGTGTTTTATTGCCGGACTGATGGAGCACATCGAAGAGGCGGGAATTCACAGCGGAGATAGCGCTTGCAGTCTGCCCTCGGTAACTCTCAGCCCCGAAACCACAGATCGCATTCGAACCTACACTCGCGAACTGGCTCGCCGGCTACGGGTCATCGGACTGATCAATTGCCAATTCGCAATTCTGGGCGATGACATCTACCTGCTGGAAGTCAATCCTCGAGCCTCGAGAACCGTACCCTTCGTCAGCAAAGCCATCGGCAAAGCGCTCGTGCCCTTGGCGATTCAAATCATGATGGGAAAATCACTGCATGATCTCGGCATCCGCCGCGACCTTGATCTCGATCTCGATACCTACCATGTGAAAGCCCCCGTCTTCCCCTTCAATAAGTTTCCGGCAGTAGACGTGCTCTTAGGCCCTGAAATGAAATCTACGGGCGAAGTCATGGGTCGAGCCCACAGCTTTGCTGCCGCCTATTCGAAAGCCATGTCCGGAGCGGGCGTGCACCTTCCGCTTCAAGGTTCGGCGTTTTTATCGATTCGCGATCAAGACAAAGCGGCGGCGCTGCTTCTGGCGATGGAGCTCAAATCGCTGGGATTTGAGCTTTGGGCCACCCCGGGAACGGCAGGTTTCCTCAAGGGCTACGATCTCGCCGTGAATTCGATCAATAAAGTCAAAGATGGCTCTCCTCACTGTGTCGAGGCGATTCATGAGGGCAAGTTCCAACTCGTCATCAATACGGCCTCGGGCGACCGCTCGATCCATGACAGCAAATCGATGCGGCGAGCCGCGCTCGAGCGAAAAATTCCGTACGCCACAGTCCTATCGTCGGCACGTGCGATGCTGCAATCGATTCGACAAGCTCGAAAAGGCCCGATTGAGATCCTTCCCTTATGAGCAACCTGATCTGTTGGAATTGTGGGAACTCGTTAACGGTTTTGGACTTCGGCCGGCAAGACACTTGCCGCTCGTGCGGTCGCGATACGCGCACTTGCCGCGCCTGTATTCACTACGATTCGTCTGCTCATAATCACTGTCGCGAAAATCAAGCCGACCGGGTTGTTGAAAAAGAGCGTGCGAATTTTTGCGACTACTTCAAACCCAACCCCTCACTGAAGGCTTCAGGGGCCTCCTCGAAAGAGGCGCTCAAGGCGGCTGCTGAGGCGCTCTTTCGAAAAAAAACCTGACCAAGCGGCCTGCGGCTGTGCTAGCTCTTTCGACATATGGCTGAAGAGAAAATTCCAATGACCGTTCGCGGCAAGAAACTGCTCGACGATGAGCTCAAGCACCTCATGACCGTCGAGCGCCCCACCATCGTCAAGGCCATTGAAGTTGCACGAGGGCATGGCGACCTCTCGGAGAATGCCGACTATTCGGCTGCGAAAGAGCGCCAGGGCTTCATTGAAGGCCGCATTCAAGAAATCAACGCCAAGCTGGCCCGCGCCCAAGTGATCGACCCATCGACGATCAAGTCGGAGAAGATTGTTTTTGGCGCGACCGTTGAAGTGCTTGAAACTGAATCCGACAAGAAGCTGCGATACCAGATCGTCGGCGTTGACGAAGCCGATATCAAGAGCGGCAAAGTCGGGATCACTTCTCCGATCGCTCGCGCGCTGATCGGTAAGTCAGAAGGCGACGAAGTCGTGGTCCATGCTCCCAAAGGAGAAGTTCACTACGAAGTCCTCAAAGTCCGCTACGAATGAGGTCGCAGTCCAGTACGTCAAGGGCGTTGGTCCCAGGCTTGGAGCGATCTTCCAAAGCCGTGGGATCAACACGGTTCGAGATCTCCTCACTTTTTTTCCTCGATCCTACGAAGACCGGACCAAGCTGAAGGCCATTGCCGAGCTCGAAGAGGGCGTGCGCAGCTCTGCGGCTGTTCGAGTCGTCACGGCTCGCAAGATCAGCATGCGAGGTGGGCGAACCATGCTCGAGGCCCGCTGTACCGATGACCGAGGCGTGCTTTCGCTAAAGTGGTTTCATGCGCCTAAAGGACTTGAGGCTCGTCTGATCCCTGGCACTCCGATCGTCGTCACCGGAACTCCCAAATCCTATCTGGGAAAGCTCGAGATCATTCATCCCGAGATTGTTTGGAATAAAACCTCGGACGTGACGAATTCAGAGGAAGAGCTTCATGTCGGCAGAGTCGTGCCCGTTTACACTGAGCTCGAAGGTATTCCGAGTCGCACGTTTCGAAAGGTCCTCTGGGAAGCCATTCATAAGTATGGGCCTCAACTTCCTAATGATCTTCCTCGTCATCTGATCGACCGGTACCAGCTTCCCTCGGCCTTCGAGGCCACCAAGGAAATTCACTTTCCTAGCAACGACACCGACATCCAGTCGCTCTTAGATTTCCGAACACGCTGGCATTCGCGATTCATTTACGAAGAGTTCTTCAAGTTCGAGTACTTCGTGCTGACCCAGAAGCTCGGCGTTGCTCGCGAGGCCGCTCCCAAGATCGGCCTCGAGGGTGGAGCAAAGGCCGCGCGCGACCTTCAAGACGATCTTCCGTTTCAACTCACAGGAGATCAAAAGCGGGCCTTGGATGAAATTTTGGCCGACATGGCCCAACCCCATCCGATGAACCGTCTCGTTCAAGGCGATGTGGGCAGTGGAAAAACGGTGATTGCGATGCTGTCGGCGGCAACAGCTTTGGCGGAGGGTTTTCAAGCCACACTGATGGCGCCCACCGAGATCCTAGCAGAGCAACACTACAAGAACGCGCTCAAGCTCTTTGGCTCAAGACTTCGAGTGGCCCTGCTGACGGGCAAAACTTCGGATTCAGAGCGGTCACGAATTTTGGGGCGTCTCGAATCGAGCGAACCGCTGCTACTGATCGGCACTCACGCCCTTCTCGAAGACCCTGTCCGCTTTGCCAATTTGGGCCTGGTCTTGATTGATGAGCAGCACCGCTTTGGAGTCGAACAACGTCGAACGTTGCGAGCCAAACGTTCAGATGGAGTTCCCCATACAGTGCTTTTAACCGCGACGCCGATTCCTCGAACCTTGGCGCTCACCGCCTACGGCGATCTCTCCACAACTACGATTCGCGAATTACCCCCGGGTCGAAGCCCGATCCAAACCCAAGTCGTTTCGGGAAATCAGCGAGCCCGGGCTTTCGAAAAAATCCGCGCCGAGCTTCGCGCCGGACATCAGGCCTATTTCATTTACCCGCTCGTTCAGGACAGCGAAGCAGAAGGGTTTACGAGCTTGAAGTCAGCGATCTCTGAAGCCGACACCCTAGCGCGAGAAGTTTTCCCCGAATTCAAGGTCGGGCTTCTGCATGGCCAGATGAAGCCCGACGAGAAGGCCTCGATGATGGATCGATTCAAAGCGGGTGAAATCCAAATCCTGGTTTCAACCACGGTTGTCGAAGTGGGAGTAGACGTGCCCAATGCGACGGTCATCGTGATCGAGCATGCCGAGCGCTTTGGCCTCTCTCAGCTGCATCAACTGCGGGGTCGGGTGGGACGCGGTGCCGCGCAATCGTTTTGCTATCTTTTTTCTCATCCTCGAATGGGCGAGAACACGGCAGCACGCCTTGAAGTTCTTGAGCGAAGCACAGATGGATTTGAGATCGCCGAGGCTGACCTCGAGATTCGCGGACCTGGAGAATTTCTAGGCACTCGCCAGTCGGGGGCTCTTCCGTTTCGAATCGCAGATCTGGTTCGCGACAAAGACTGGCTTTTGCGAGCGCGCGAAGACGCGATTGCCCTCTTAAAAACTGACCCCGACCTTCAACGTCCCGAGAATGCTCCGTTTAACGAGTTTCTAAGGCGCGAGGGCCGGATTCAAGGCGAGCGTCTCAAGACCTCTTAAAGCCCCCCGGGCATCGACGCTAACCCATTGAAATAACAAGACTCAACGCCCTCCATTGACCGTTAATAATGCTGCGCGTTAAAATTGAGCTATGGGCCGGTTCATGAGAAAGCCCGCATCTCTAGTCGGAACCTTCATCCGCCAAAGGCGTGAAAGTCTTGGCTTTTCTCAAAGACAGCTTGGCCTTCGGTTTCAACCCCCGGTAACCACTCAATTTATTTCGAATTTAGAACGTGGCGTCACCCCCCTCCCGCCCCACCATGTGGCCACCCTGGCACAAGAATTGGGCATCGCGAGTCACGAAATTTTGACTCTCTTAGAACGCGAATACGCCCAACGAATCTCAGATCAGATCTTAAGCTCTCCCGAGCTCCAAAGCACTGCGAACGCAGGCCGAGCGATGCTCAAAAATGTGCTCGTCGAGGAAAAAGATGCCGAGTTCATGCGCTCGATCTATCAAGCCTATTCGCTGGCCGACGAAACCACCCGACAGCACTTCGCGAGCCTATGCGAAACCCTGCTTCGCATGACAAAATGAATTCATGATCGAGACTCCCGAAAAACCTCGTCCGACTGGAGCACGAAAAACTCGAGCGAACAAAAGTCCAGTTTCTGGTACCGACTCTCGATTTGGCTTCGCGACAGCAAAAGACGGCACTCGCTTGTTCTTTGGAATCGAAGGACAAGGTGAGCCCTTGGTCTTCTGCTACGGACTGGTTTGCTCCAGCCTGCACTGGACCTACCAAATCGACCACTTCAAGCACACCCATCAAGCAATTTGGTTCGACTATCGAGGTCACCACAATTCAGCAGTGCCTCAAGACCTCTCGACACTTTCGGTGGCTACCTTTGCCGAAGACCTGTGCTCGGTCTTCGACGCCATAGGACTCGAGAAGGCCATCCTCCTCGGTCATAGCATGGGGGTCAGTGTCGCACTCGAGTTCTACCGCAAATTTCCCGAAAGAGTGAAAGCCCTGGTGCTGGCTAACGGCACCGCTAAACGCCCGCTCGAAACACTACTGCACAATCCCAACATCATCCCGAGCGGATTCGAGATTCTCAGACAAGCTCACCGGCTTTCTCCGAAAATTTTCGCGAAGCTCTGGAACCTACAGAAGGGCAACGCCCTAGTTCGACAAATCGTTCGGCTTGCAGGCTTCAATCCGCACCTTGCAGCTAATGAAGATATCGAACGTTACGTCTCTCAGATCGAGGAAATGGACCCAGGCGTCTTGCTTCAAGTGCTCGAGGCCTACCAAAATCACGATGCCACTTCTTGGCTTCACACGATCGCGGTACCCACACTCATCATTTCAGGTGATGAAGACAAGGTGACTCCGCCTGAACAGCAGCGACAGCTCGAACGACTCATTCCAGCAAGCTCATTCGAAAACATTCACTACGGCAGTCATTGCCCTCAGATGGATCAACCCGAGCTCGTGAACTTGAAAATCGAAGCTTTTCTTAAGTCGCTTTAAGGGTCCACTCTGACCAAGGAAATCGCCAATCAATCCATTGATCGGCGTCTACTCCCTCGACGAGCAAAGTGCGCCTAAAAAGTTCATGACAAATTCGACCCCGACATCGACCCTCGCCCACACCGCAAGACTGCCGAATGGCATCGGCCGAACTGAGCTTGCCCTCGCGAATTCGGGTTGAAACTTCCTGCCGTGTCACTGCCGAACAGGGGCAAATCCAATCGCTATCGGCACTAAGACCGTTTGGAGCCACCTCAGACAATGCGAACTCCCAGCGAGATCCCTCCAACTGCACCGCCATTCCCCGATGAACCGATGTCCGACAAGCGGGACGCTGAACGCCATCCACCAAAGCATCGCAAAGCCCACAGCTACCATCGCCGCAAAGCAACCGATCCTCGGTGCGCGCCAAACCTGTTTCAAAAAGCGCCAGTCCTAAAGGCTGCCCATCGCGTAACAAGCGCCTCTCGTTTTGAAGCAGCACTTCGACTTTGCTTGCCCCCGCGCGCTCTGAGCTCATCACCCATTCTTCTTCATGCGAGGGCCCTTGCCGAGCGCTTCTCAGTCCACGCGCTTCCCAAACCAAATGCGCAGGCACTTCCAGAGTCACTCGGTATTCAGCAACGGCCCCAACACCTTCAGAAGCCGGAAGCACTTCGATCGATTCAAGAACTTTTCCAGAACCTAAAACTTCTCCTCGTCGGTTGACCAGCGACGCGAGCTCGTGAGTTCGAAACGGGCGACGCCCTCGAAAACTAAGCGTGAGCTTTGCTTGAGAACGCCCCTCGGGTTCGTGAATCAGAACCGGAACCTTCGCCGGACACAAATCCAGGCATTTCCCGCAGGCTGTGCATTTCGATTCATCAAGAAAACGTGCAGCCTCACGCGAAATCTGAATCGCTTCTTCTGGGCAAGCTGATTGGCAGAGCGAGCATTCGATCTCCTCCACACATTCGATTGATGCCACCATCCGAGAGGCGTGCTCGGCGCGGGGCGCTCCTGAAAAGCCACGCAACTTTTGTGAAGAATCGCGAGAAAGCCACTTCCCTTCAAACTCAAGAGAAACAGCTCCTTCAGCGCGCTTCATCGCTCGCTTCAGACGCCCGCGCGCGCGGCGTAGCTCTTCCTCGAGGCGATCCTTCTTGACACGACGGTCACCCCAAGAAGCAATCAGGGCCTTGCAAATTCGTGCCCCCAGCGCCCGCCCTCGGTGCTCTTCCAAAGCCCAACCCTCAGGATCTTCTGCCACTAACCCCGCTCCCGACTGATCTAGCTCGAAAAGCAAGGACCCCGGAGGATATTCTCGGACCCCCTCTGACCCTCGAAACGGGCCCGCTGAAATAACCCATGCGACTTCAAGCACCCGGATGCCATGGGCATCCTGAATTCGAAAATCCCAAAGCATGCGCGCAGCCTTCGTGAGGCTTACGGGCTTGCCATAAAGGATGACTCCACCCAGCGTCTCGAAGCGGCGTCGAAGAACTTCCCAACCCGAGACAGCCTGACCAGGCTTCTCGATGCAAAACACTTCCGGCACTCCGCTTTCCAAAAGCTCGCAAGCTAAAGAAAGCGCTCGATTGCCCGAACCCAAGACGGCGACGGCGGGGCTCCAAATGGTTTGCCCACGCTCTCGAAGCTTGAGCGCCGTTCCTAGCGGCAAAAGCCCGGGCGATAGCCATCCTGAGAACGGATCGGGCAATTCTAGTGGTTCGACCACTCGAATGATCGAGCGCGCTTCAATTCGGTGGATTCTGCCTTGTGAATCTTCAACTACGGCAACTCCGCCACTTCCCGAAGCCAAAGGCAACACGCCTTGAACCCGCAAGCCTTCGCCACCAAAGACCCCCACGCTCAGGTCCATCTCAGAACACAGGGTCGCAAGCGCCCGCACTCCGAGCCCAGGCCAGCGCTGCACTCCGGGTGCGGCTGCCACGAGAACATCAAACCGCCCATCGCGCACTTGAATCGCCACTTAGGAGTCCTCCTGTCGAGCGAACCTCAGCACGCGTTCGACCACGCCTACTAACGAGCCCTCGCAACCCGACATCACTCGCACGGGCAAGCCCCCACCTTCCAATCGCCACTCTTGCGCCGGAAGATCTAAAGTCGCTCGAGTCTTGAGATCTCGAATCCGAAAGCGATCCCAATTGAGAAACCCCTGAAGAAACCGCGTGAGCCGCAGGAATGACTCGGCTCCAGCAAGGTCCTTTGCAGAATTCGAAGGCATCAGCACATTAAGCTCCAGAACCGGCTCTCGCGGAACTCCCTCGAACCGCGCCCATGCAACGGCGTCCGCTGAAAATCCGACTCGAGAGAGATCCACGGGTTCTCGAGAGCGAATACTCCACTCTTCCCAGCCTCGAAGTCCCGCCGATGGCATCAATCGGTCTTGCTTGACTCGAGCCGCATGCTTCTGAAGCCAGGAGGTCACTCGAGGCGTCCAAAAGACCCAAGCCCCTCGCCTCACGACGGCAGCCTTAGCCACCCCCTGATGAAAGAAACGCACTGACTGCGCGTGAATTTCCAAGCCGCTAACCGAAGTCAAAAGGCGCTCGGCCGAGATCCGACTTTGCACGAACTCGAGAACCCCGTTTCGATACCGCTCGAGATCCACATCCACTAAGCGCCCCAAGGCAATCGTCTGAAGACTCTCGTCAAACGGCTTGCGCCAGTTCATTCCTGGAAACCGCCGCGCGGCCACCAACCCTTGAGAAACCTGGGGCTTCCATCCGCGGTCAAGAAACCGTAGCGCGGGCTCATCTGCTTGCGAAACCACCCAGTTCCACTGGCGCGCTCGCAGAAAGGGGGCTGAAACATCCTGAAACGCTTGGCTCTCCTTCGCTTCTTTGGCGTCAGCAAACCAAGACTCAAGAGCCCCCGGAAATTCTGGGGCTAAAATTTCGCGGGCCCTTTCAATTCGATGTTCTTGAAGCGATTGCAAACCCTCGTCAGTTGCTAGTGAAGACGAAACAAGAGGTGCGAGAGGAAGCTCGGAATTTTCTCGAAAAAAATCATGATCAGGATTCAGAACCAGCACCGAGTGGCCCTGTCGGGTCAGACTCTGGGCGGCGATCAATGGCGCGATGCCTGTTCCTAAAAGAACAAAATCAGCTTCGAGCGACATCCATCAGGCCCCCCAGCACACGTCGCATCGCCGTCTGAACCTGAGCTCGCTTGTACTCGCTGTGAGCGCTTCGACCGCGCTCATTTTCCTCGTAGCTCGCCAAATCCATGAGCTGCACTTCGAAAGGATAAAAGAAACGCACTTCGCGAGGGGTCTTCTTCAGATCCATTTTTTCGATACGCTCGAGAAGGGTCTTGAGAGCGTCCTGATTTCCGGCATCAACTTGCCGACCCAACTGGCGGATCTCTCGCAGCTCATCGTGCACGGGATTTCTGAACTTGATCAACTGTCGGCTAGTGAATTGAATCGCCCGATAGAACTTACTGGAATGAGGATTGTCGGGATCAGCACCTGGATAGCGAGCCAAACGCTCGAGCTCTGCCCCTACCTCAGCGTCGGCAACTTCGCGCCGCTCCCAACGACGATACACTTCTTCCCAGCCTTTTCGAAACGCTTCAAGATCCACCAAAGAATTGCGTGATCTGCTGGGCTTGATGTTCGGAGGCATGAGAATCATCCGATCCTTCAAGAATTTAATCACCCGTAGAGCGTCCAGCGGGGTTTTGGTCACAAATCGAATGCCGACACGGTCGAAAATATCTTCGGCCACATTCTCTGACTTGTGCAGCAGCTTCAGCAGAGTGGAGTCACGGGCCTTCTTGGGTTTAGTTTCGAACGCCACCAAATCAACACGCTCAGGATCGTCAGCACGCTCACCCAGAAAAAGCGCACCCTGATCATCACGGTGAATCACGCGATAAAAGCGATCGAAAATCTGTTTCTGGCATTCTGGAAAATACGGCGAACGAAGATCTTTATCGATGTGTGCAATGGTGTGCATCACTTTCAAAACGCTACAAGCCATGTCTCGCAGGAGGAAACCCGGAGGGTCGCTATTCTGGGCGGGATAGCTCAGGCTGGCCATCAAGAAAAGATCACGAACATCGGTGAGCTCGACGATCTTACGAGGAATGTCGAGCTTCAGGCCCTCGGGGTTCTCGGGCTGTAAAAACGTCTTTCGAATGAAGCTCAAGGCCTCCTGAAAGTTTCCGAA
>JBDLQW010000151.1:0-2695 GCA_039800365.1 Pseudomonadota bacterium | reverse complement strand
CGGATGGCTAAGGACTTTACCGAGGCGATGAGCCGCGGCGAACACCTAGGTCTGACCTCAGACGAGGCTGCGTTCTACGATGCCCTCGAAGTAAATGACAGCGCCGTGAAGGGGCTCGGTGAACCCATCCTGAAAAAGATCGCCCAGGACCTCGTCAGGGAGATCAAGGATAGCGTCAAGATTGATTGGACAGTCAAGGAAAGCGTCCGCGCGGCAATGCGAGTCCGGGTAAAAAAGCTGCTCAGAAAGCACGGTTACCCGCCAGATAAGCAAGAGAAAGCAACGAGCACCGTTATTCAGCAGGCAGAGCTACTCGCGAAGGGTTGGGCGGTAGCATGAGTAGTCGAAAGGCTGAGAAAGGGAGTCTTCTTAAGCGTGGCGGCGATAAGTGGCAACCGATCAAGATTTCTGAGCTGGAAAATTTTCTCATTTCAACTCTAGGCCATGGTGTAAATGTGCCTAACTCTCGAAATCTCAGGAAGAATCTCGCTTACAACCTGCAGTACTTGGAATTACAGGCCCAAATCCTCGGCGAAATAGATTTGACATCGGTATTATCTACACAAACATGGAAGTGTTTCATCGTATTCACTGTAAGTATTATCGAGGGAGTCTTGTACTGGTTGCTTCTCGAAAGGGACAAGCTCGGATTTAGGGAATGGGAAACAGTCTGTAAAACAGAGTCTGAGGCAAGGGCGCCAAATAAGGCACGCATACTAATTAGAACGGAAGTCCTAAAGGTGGCCACGACTCGGGTCACAAATGAGGTAACTTTTGAAGCGTTACGAAAGCATGCAGAAAAATATCGCGTGCTGGGTGATTCTTACCGTGAATATGTGATTCTCAAGGAGCTGCAGCGGCTTCGTAATCGTATTCATCTTCACGTGGGCCTGGAAGGTGAGACCGGTACGGATTTCTATAAATTTAATCTTCATGACTTCAAAAAGGCGAAGTCCATATTAAAAAGTGTCTTCTCAGCTCTCAGCCCCGAAGCTAGCAAGATGCTATATTTTCTTAATTAGACAATCCCTCAGCGATTTTCATTTAGTGAATTTTGTTAGTTGATTGCTTTGTTAATCACGCGCATCAAGACGCCTTCAGTTCCACGCGATAATTGAACCGTGCAGCCCTCAAGCTGTCCTGCAGGGCTAGCTGAATGAGCACTGCTTCAGGTACTCCAATATGTTTGGCGATTCTAGCGGCCCTCTCTGGAGTGACTTGCTTGCGGTCCTTTTCGATGTCGCAAAGGTTGGCTCGCGAAATCTTCAGCCTGGTAGCAAAGTCCACCTGAGACGCCCCCTCTGCCTCTCGAAAGGATCGGACGAACATCCCGAGAGTCATCGGGCCATGCTTTCGCTCCAAATCGGTGATTCCAAACTTCTTAAGGGTCGATCTTTTAGTACTCATGCTGGTTCACCTCAATAACTTTAATCAATTCCACTTCGAGATCATTCCTCTCGACGTAGATGGCCCGCCAGGCCCGATTCAGTCGCACTGATCTCTGACCGGTGCGGTGTCCCCTGAGGGGTTCGTCATGAAACCCCGGTGTTCTTCTCACCTCCCGAAGTCCGGCGAGATTCACGGCAGTGACCCAGGCAAAAAACTTTCGACTGATCTGCGGGGGAACCTCATCCAATTGCTTCTGGACCCGCTTTCCCCAGATGACCTCAAAGATTTCCGCCATGAATCACCGCCCCTTATTGTACTTCAATATGGAGTACATTTCCAAATAACCGGAGTTCGGAGTTAAATTGCTGATTCTATTCATGATGAGCCGCCTCCCACGCACCCAAAGCAAGCCGCCTGAGTAGCTCTGACTGGTGCACGAACGCCGCGAACCGTTGGACGTAGGGCCCCAGAATCCGCTCCTGCTCGTTTGGATCGGGATGGGCAGCGCAGAACGCCAATTCGCGCTCTTCGTGACGTCTCTGTTCGAGCGCAGACTGCTGTTCTTGCTCCCTTTGAGATTGTTCCTCGCGAAGTTTGCGGGACGCCTCTCGGCCCTTGGATTCGAGCTCCTTCCTCTGCTGGTCAAGAACATCCCCCATGGCCTTTGCCAGATAGGCCATTGGGCTGTGGCAGGGCCCTCGCCGCTCGCCGATCCCACGTGTCTGGACATGCTCAAGCGCTGTCGCGATGTCACCTTCCGGGTATGCCCCCAGCAGTTCCCTACAGGCCATTGCCTCACTCTCTCGCTTTCGGGGTTCTTTGATCGAAGCGAAATACTCACGAAGCTTCTCGGACTGGAGAGAGAGAGTTTTTTTGAAGGTTTGTTTGGAGCTTTCTATGTAGGGGTCAATTTTTGACCCTGTCACAGGGTGAGATTTTGACCCCCTGGGGGTTAACGGCTGACCCGGTTCATTTCTGACCGGGTCAATTTTTGACCCTGTTGGTCCGTCCGGCATGGGTGAAGGGTTTCGAATCCTCCACTTTCGCGAGATGCGCCCAGGTTCCTGTTTCTGAACCTCCGTGATCCACTTCCTTGCACTGAGGCGTTCGAGCGATTTACGGATCGTGTTCCGTGCCGCTCCAGTGAACCGCTCGAGTTGGGTCAAACCCATGTCGACGGTCTCGCGCTGGTATCCCCACGAGTACGTGAACAGATGGAGATAGATCATGAAGTCGATCGGGTCTTCGAACATCCCCAAGCTTCTCAGTAGTGCATGCGGCACTTGTGTAAAGCCCGCGCCACCCT
>JBDLQW010000150.1:0-7214 GCA_039800365.1 Pseudomonadota bacterium | reverse complement strand
AGCTCGTCGCACCTGGGTGACGACCAAGAAGGCGTCACGCCTCGAGGAATTCCTTCACATTTACGCGGCTTTCCATAATCTTGAGCTTACTGCTCCGGTGTCATAGAAGGCGGGACCAGTTTTGATAAATTAAAATTTAATTAAACTCTAGCTCGACGGATTCTGCTAACTGAAAGGTAAGAAGGTGCCCCCCATGTATCGACTGGATCGAGAAGATTTTGTTAAATCTCGCTACGTTTCGCTGTGGTCTGCGCTGGGCTTCCAGGCTGGTTTTTTGAACGCCTTCGGCTTCCTGGCCTGCGGCCGGTACGTTTCCCATGTCACAGGCGTGGGGACGCAGATGGGCATTGCGCTTGGCGAAGGCCGGCCTTGGTTCGCGCTCGAGCTGCTTGGGTTTCCCTTGTCTTTTATCTTCGGCTCGTTCTTGAGTAGTCTCGTTACTAGTGCGCGGATCGAGCGTGGGCTGAGGCCTCATTATGAGCGAATCAGCCTGCTTCTTCCGATTACGATTTTGGCGTTATTGGTTTTCGGTAGCTCTGGGTATTTCGGCCCATTCGGAGAGCAGTTAATTCAGACTCGCGACTTCTTGTTGCTCTTCTTGCTTTCGATGGTGTGTGGGATGCAGAATGGCTGCTTCGCCACTTTGACCAGGGGGCAAATTCGAACGACGCATCTGACAGGCATCAGCACGGATATTGGAACGGATCTCGCTCGGCTTTGGTTTGGAAAGCTTGAAGGTAAAGAATATCGACTGACGCGTCGGACGAATTTTTCACGAATCGCCACTTTTGTTGCGTTCGCTTGCGGATCGATTGTTTCGGTAAAGTTAAGTCAGCAATTGAGATACGGCGCTCTCGTGGTGCCACTTTTGACTTCGCTAGTGTCATGGTTCGTGGTGCAGCTGATTAGTCACCGATTAGATTTGAAGTTGAAGCAGAAATTAGTCGAGAACGCATCAGGAGCAACGCTCGGTTCATCGGTTCCGCCGAGTCATTCTCGAATCCCTCTCGTCTAAACGTCAAGGCGCTATCGCCCGTCGTACGCTCGAGTAGTAGACCTTGGCACTGAGAAGCTCGAGGAGAATCGAGTGGTATTTCACCGCGACTCTCCTCGAGAACAAGCGACCGCAAGGTTACTCAAACTTTACAGAACCATCGCGAATCTCGCAGACAGCCCCGACGAGCGTCAGTTTGCGCTCGGCAACGAGCCCCGCAATCACGGCGCTATGCTTGGTAAGTGTTTCTAAAGTGTGTCTGACATTCAGCCAAGCAGTCTGGTCGACGAGCTCCGGACTTAGACTCCCTTGCGCACGACCCTCTTTAGCTGCGGGTTCGAGCTCCTCGAGGACAATTCGTAGATTTTTCGAAATATTGGGAGGGATCGAGGGCGTGGCGAGCGCCGCCTTGATTGCCCCGCACCGAGTGTGGCCCATGACAACGCAAATAGCGGATCCGAACTGCTCAGCCGCAAATTCGATGCTTCCCATGATTGCTGGAGTTGCGACGTTCCCGGCAACTCGGCAAACAAAAATGTCGCCAGGACCTCGATCGAAAAGAATCTCGATGGGAACTCGTGAGTCGGCGCAGGCCAGAACGATCGCAAAGGGACGTTGGCCCTTTTCGGCAAGTTCTGCCAGGTCACGGCTGCGGATCATCGAGTCGACAGACCTGAGGCCTTGAACGAAGCGTTGATTTCCTTCCTTAAGAAGCTGGAGTGCCTCCATGGCCGAGGCGGGGGCTTGAAACTGTGTCATACGAAGTCCGTTCTGTCGCTCTCGTTTCAGAGAGTGACGGGATACGCGGCGGAAGGCCCACCGCGGTTTGATTTGTTTGTCACTTTCATTTTCACTTACGATTTTTAGCGGAATTAGCCCCAGCGGGCATTCGGGGAACTCAAGCCCACGGGGGTCTATGAACGAAGGCCGGACGATGAAGAAGGGCCCCCAACGACCGAATGACTTCGAACTTTGCGTTCGTGTGGTCGTTTTGAGGAGTAGTCACCTGATGCTGGAGGGCATCTTCCCAAAACGAAAAAGGAGAAAACTCAGGAGATTCCTGGAGGTCGGACGAGTCCGTCTCGCTGGACGAGGGTGGCAAAGGCTTAGCGTGAACATCTTGCTGGAAATGTTCTACAGTCTGTTCGGTGCCATAAGCGCTTGCGATCGGAAGTGCGAAACAGAAGAGGGCGGCCATTGCCGCCGCCACCTTTCCGAAAATGATTTTAGCGCTCTTCAGTTTCATGTTGCGGCGACGGTACGCTTTTCGCGTTTATGAAGCAAGAAATTCGCCGCCAGGTGTGTTGAGGTACATGACGATGATCGTAATCTAATCTCCAGAAAGCAATGACATTGATCTTGAATGAAATCGCCGACAAACACGATCTGAAGTGCTCGTTTGGTTTCCGTCCAGGACTCATTGGTCACTGTGCCTCGGTCAGGGTCAATAGGGTCATCTACTGCTGAATGCGCTCTCGCCACTCCGCGTGCTCGAGCGCGGCTAGGGTTGGGTCTCCGGCCAGGCAGCTGGATTACTGGTCTGCTCTGCCTTGGATTTTTGTTCATAATAGAAACGGAGTGTTCGTTTCTAGGATACAGAAGTTCAGCTTCAGGCTCTCTGACATTGGCGCGCTCACGCTGCGACTGGCGCTGTCACTGGCGTGATGCAAAACCGCCCCAGTGATGCTCACGAATGAGCTCGAGCTGCAGGATCGCCAGGATGCCTTCGAGTCAAAAAAGGCGATTGATCCGGTGGTCCGTACGATGGCCCCATTGCCTGGCTGAATTTGTGGCCGCCGCGCTCATTCCTTGGTGACCGCCTCTCGGACTTTTAGGGATGACGGGAACATTCAGGCGGCACCAGCTGCATTTTGAAGTGAATCAGAATCGACTCAGGGTCGATCTGAACGACCGGGTCCTCGTGGCGCCATAAGTTCAGGTTTCACCCGATCCAAAAGCCTGCCCAGTTCTGTTAGCTCCTTCCGGTCAGAGTCGGGATCAAGGAGGCCTGTTTGCACGCGCTTCTGGATGGCGATTGCGAACTCCTCCACTCGTCGAGATTCGTCGATCATTTCGCGGAGCCGCTCGAGCAGGGCGGGGCGCGATTTTGTCGGAGACATCGAGTTCAACACCACTTCGGTCGAAAACTGAAGGGCGGCGGAAGAGCTCGAAAATTCGAATTTGAAGATTCTCGAGGCGCTGGTGGCGTCCTCCATCAGGCGAACCTCCAGAGGCGAGCCTTGAAGATTGATGGTCGTCGAGGGTTGCGCATGGATCGCGGCCATCATCAGTTCGGCAAGAGATTTCAGCTTCGCCGAGAGCTCGACAAGCTGCGGCGTTCGCAAACGGATCTCCTCGATGTCCGCTTCGCTCGCGCCGCCACGGCTAAGGCGACGAAGCCGGACCAGCAGGTCTTGCCGGTAGGTCGCCACCTCTTCGAAGCTCATGTATTCGCGATATGTTTGGTCCACGTCGAAGATGCTCGGCCTGAACGGTGACGCGGAAGAGTTGATGTAGCTTCCATGCATCCAGCGTAGGGGCTTTCCCGAGTTCCTAAGGTGCTCGTAATACGCATGCTGGAGCTCATGGCGAAGTGCGAGCGATCCGGAGATTCCTTGGGTGATGGCCGAGCTCGGCGCGTAGAGCCGCGGCTTTCTGGACGATAGGAAGTTACTGGAGCTCTTCCTGAATCCAGCTTCGAATCGTCGGCGCATGGCGGTTTCAGGGTCGTACACGAGCTCACCTCGCGAGACGAGCCTGTCGAGGCCCCTCGCCAGTCGATTCAGGCTTGAGTCCTGTCCGGGGTCAATCACGATTTCCAGGGCATCGGGGGACAGGATTTCGCTTTCGCTCCGGGAGCGAGTGCGAACTCGATGGGCCACACCGCTGGATTCCAGGAGTCCTGAGGCGGCACGAATGTGGCGGAGGAGCAGGTCGTGATTGCTTTTCGACATGCCCTCGCGGAGCTCGCGAGTGGTGAGTTCAAATTCAACTTCCATCTCCTGGCGCTTGCTGGAAGAAAGGGGGGCTCGACGGCGGCCTGTGACCTCGAGCGCCTGCGGTATTTGAGTGGCTCGCCATTGACGAAGGGGATCTACCGTTTCAAGCCAGTCCTCGATTCCGGTCTTGTCGGACGCCAGATGTGGGAGGGTGAAACGATCCATCAGCGCTCCGAAACGTGTCCTGCAACTCTTCGCAAATCCCGCCTGCGCCTCCCCGGTCGCGAGCAATGAGGCGGTTGCCAGGAACTTGAGCGTCAGAAGAATGGCGGAGGAAGGATGGGCTCGCATATCGATTGGATCGGGCCTTTGGTCCCTCGACTTGAGTTCGCCCGAATCGCCTCAAAAAGAACGTTACTAAGACGCAGTATGGGGACGGGTGCCTGAATCTGGAGGCTTGAAGCAAGCTCGCCTGCAGCTGGGTTTCAGTGCAGGACGGCCTCGGCGACACTGGCCCCATCTTCGGTCATCCGCTCAGATTTTGCTTCAACCCTAAACCCGTTGAACATTTTTCTTTCGTGCTCGGGATATTTCCGCGATCATCCCCTGTTCTTTTCGGCCACAAGCGCAATCTGAAGGCGCGCTAGGTCACGTTCGCAGATCCTAAGAGTAGGAACCCTTGGCGTCTTGGCTTACCAGGCCTCAATCCATCGAGCCTCATAAACATGCCTGGGATCAAGACTTGAGGCAGATCTAACGCAAGCCACGCCAATCTTCTCGCGAAAGAGTCCTCTGGTCGGTCCGGCTAAGCTCTCCAGTCGGTCAAGGTCCCACAGGCAGTCGTCAAGCGAGGCATAGGTCTCAGTGGCGGTCATCGCGAACTCTACGGGTCGTCTACCGTTCCAGATTCCAAATCCTCTTTGTAAACCTGACCCTGGCGACCCTTGTTCGAGGCAATAAAACCGAGGACGAGCGAAGTCGCTTACTCGGTAAAGAGCAGACATCAGGCGCTCCTGTTGTCGACTGCACGACCGGTCCGTAGATAAGCCGGATGCAGGCCAAAGCGTCACTGCTATGGGGTTTTCAGAGTAATACCAGATCGAGCCGTCGTGTATTCGAGCCACTTCTCCCTGTTGCTCCCTGATCCGGATCGCGAGATCTTGCATGAGTTCTTCCGGCAGTTGGCCGTAGAAGCTCGTCAATTTGATGCCAATGACATGAAGGTCTCGAGTCTGAGATGCTGCTCGAGGTGCGGCGTCGATTTGTAGGTAATACCCACCGGCACTCTCGCCAAATCGTGAGTTAGCTTTCATGCAGAAGGCATCCACCACGGCAAGACCCAGAGTCCGTTCAAACTGAGCCACGAGCGGGCTCTTATGACTCTGGCAGTTCTCAAATGATGCGAACCCGCCCGAGTAATCTCCAGTAAGGAGACCCTGGGAGTCTCGGCCAAATCGTACGGTGGTGAGCTGAATCGGATTTGAAGCCTGATAGATCAAGATCATCGGTCGATAGAATTTCGCACCCGAGGACTCAGAGATTTCAACGACGGCACCACATTTCCGTTCGACGACTTTGGCGCCTGAAACTACTGAAAAACGAAGAGCGATTGCATCAAGAGCCGACTGACAAGTCTGGTCATCTCGTCCTTCAAACCAGGAAGTGTGTCGATACGAAGCATCCGTTGCAGAAGCTCCCCCAGCAAGTAGCAAAACCAGAAGAGCGAGGGCTGCCTGGAGTTTCACAAGTCGAGCATGGCGCAGAATCATGACTACCTCATCGAAGGAAGTGGGCGCGGTTTTTTCCGCGACCAGTTGAAACAGGAAACAGTCATGTCGGCACTACACCCTCGGAGAGAGGGGCGCAAGCCTGGCAATTGGCCCGAAGGGGACTTCCTGGGTTGGCGCCCCTGCTGTGGTGCCCCTGGCTTGCCGAGCCCTCTGCTCGAGAGCTGAGAAACGACATTCCCTCTAACAATCCAGATGTGTCGCCAAGGCCCTGGCGATCGGTTGCCACACTTTTTTCACCAAAACTCATGCCATTGTTCTGACTTGCCGAAGAGTGGAGGGCGAGGAGGTCTTGACCATGGGTTCTCGGCGGCGATGGGTGGAGCGCAGGCGTGCTCTCTGTTTTTTGAGTGTATCGAGCGTCTGGTTCGCGGTGATCGGCTGTTCCGGCATTCCCACAAAAACGATTGCTTCATCGCAAGGCGAAATCTCGACCCCGCAACGCGACCCCGCCTTTCAAGTGCCCAGAAAATCAGTAGCGGTCACCGATCTCTGTGTTTGCGTGGTCGGGGCTGGAAGTGAGCAAGAACTCCTGCAGTTTAAGCAAGGCTGTAGCGTGTGGTTTACGCGAAACTCGTGCGAGTCGCGCTTGCGAATCGAAGAGGGCTCGCTTGAGAAAGAACAGAGGGTCTTCGAACGCCTTCATCAGGGCGCTGAAGTAGCGTTCGGCTACTCCGGCCCCTGGACGGGAAGCCATCAAACTCAGGAATGGCTGAAGCGTGAGATTGCTCCCGCGTTGCGAGGGACCTCGCTCCATGTTTCTGTCGATGCCACTCTTCGTCCCGGCTGGGATGATTCGAATGCGCTTCGCCAAGTGGCTGATGAACTTTTGAAAAAAGACGTTTTTTCGAGCCTGACCGTGAGGTCTCATCAAGCGCTTTCAACGGGCCTCTGGGATCAGATTCCGTTGGGATCAAATCCTTTCTGGGTCGAGTATCGCGCTACGCCCGAAAGTTTGCGGGGCCCGGTATTCATTCCTGGAGCGCAAGACGCAACGCTGAGCTTTCCAGCTTGCGCGGCACTCGAGGGCACGTCGTGCACAACGGCGATTCATGGTGGTGCCACAGGGTATTGCGAAAATCAGCGCGCAGGTTTGCGCGAGAAGCTGTGGTTGGCCTGCACTCCGGCGTTGCATAGTGGAGAGTCGCAATGGACTCGTCATCAAGTCGATCGTGCATCGGCCAAAGTGGATGAGACGGTGGTGCGCTTTCGTCCGGTTGTGGTCGTCGGGCTGAAAGCCAATCGCTTCTATGATGTGGTTCGCGAGAGCGACAATCGGGACGATCCTGATGAGCTCAAAGCACTCGAAAATCAGATTCGAGAGGCCTATCTCAAAGAGCTTCCTGGTCAGATCCACGTCGATCTCGGACATGAAGCCTTTGATGAACGCATGCTCGAGCGCGAGGCTTTTGATGTTAACGACGTGGTGATCAAAAAACGAGGTTCGCGGTATTCTCAGAAGCTGTTCACCGTTCGGGTGAAGGCAGTTGGGAA
>JBDLQW010000149.1:0-17893 GCA_039800365.1 Pseudomonadota bacterium | reverse complement strand
GGTTTGCGGGCTCGGGTTTTTCAACTGGAGGGGCGGCTTGCGTTTCTTTCTCAGGCTCTTGGGCTTGCTCGGGGGCCGCAGGCTCTGCCGGAACGGCGGGCGAGATTTGGCTCAAGTCTTTTTTGAGGATGTCAGGAAGTCCGACGAGGTCGACCCGAAGGGCCGGTTTGTAGGCTCGAGGAGGCGACGGAAAAACCAAGCTTTGAACCACCACGATCAGGGCGAGCGCTGCATGAAGGCCAAGAGACCAGCGCAGGTTCGCGCGCAGCGAAGCCTCGGGAAGCTCGCCATGCATCTGAGGATTTCGGGCTGGTGGCGGAGTTCCTGCACCCCCGTGAAATCGCCAGGCGGGCTCCTCAAGCAATGACCCGCCCGTGAGCGCGAGGTCAGAAGAGTCTTGCCAGTACTCGGGTCCGTGAAGTTCCGTCATACGGATGCTCAAAACTTGAGTTTGGAATCTCCAGGCTCGGTGACCAAACCGACACGTTGGATTTTCGCACGTTTCACTTCAGCCATGACCGTTGCAATCACCCCATAAGGCAGTCCTTGATCGGCTTGGATAAAGACTTGGGTTTGCGGGCGAGAGGTTCCGATCGACTCGAGCTGGGCACGCAAGCTTCCTGTCTCGACGAGCTTTTCATTCAGAAGGATTTGCCGATTGGATTTGATCGTCAAGACAATGGGGTCTTGCGAATCATTAAGTGTTTGAGCTTGAGTCTTCGGCAAATCGACTTGAATTCCCTGATTCATCATCGGCGCAGAGATCATAAACACGATCAGAAGCACCAGCATGACATCCACTAACGGGGTCACGTTGATCTCGGAAAGAGCGGTGTTCTGCGAGGGTGACTTCACTCCGCCAGCCATTTCAGTTTCCCGCTTTCGTTGAAGACGACTGAGGCATACGTCGCTGGACGATGTTCAAAAAGTCTTGTGAGAAGCAATCCATGTCGATGGAGATTCGACGAATCTTCACCACGATGTGATTGTAGGCGATCACGGCGGGAACGGCCGCAGCGATTCCCATTGCGGTGGTGATCAAGGCTTCAGAAATTCCCGGAGCCACGACGGCTAGATTGGCAGCGCCGCTTGCCCCGATGCTTTGAAACGAGTTCATGATTCCCCAGACAGTTCCGAAAAGGCCGATGAACGGGGTGGCACTTGCCGTGGTGGCAAGCCAGCTCACGTTTTTTTCGAGGTCGGCGATTTCGGCGTTTGCGGCTCGAGAAAGGGCTCGTCCCACGTTTTCAACACCTAAGGTGGCATCAGACGCCGGCGTCTCTTGAACCTTGCGAAGTTCCTTCGCGCCGTTTCTGAAGATCCGGGCCACTGGCGAACGCTCGAAACGCTCTGACTTAGTAAAAACTTCATCCATGCTTCGGCTGTTCCAGAAAGCATTGAGGAACTCGCTGTTCTCGCCAGTAGCGCTCTTGAGCAAGCGCAGTTTCGAGAAAATCAACGACCACGAGAAGATCGAGGCGCCCAAAAGCACGAGAAGAACCAGCTTGGCGACGGGTCCGGATTCAGCGATCAGATCAAAGATTCCGTTTTGTAACATGCCGCTCATCTTAGCTTGCCGCGATTCTGGGTCCACAGGATTCTGGCGATGGCCGCCAGTAGGAGGGCTTGAATGAGGACACTGGAAAGGGGGCCGCCCGCTCCGCCGGTCAGGAATCGAAACCCACTGGCATGGGTGCTCGCCGCCGATGAAAACCGAATCATCCAGAACCCCGCGAAATCGCGGCCTAAAATCGGAGCACTGAAAAGAACGTGCAGCACCAGCGTCCAGCTTCCCCAAAGAGCGGCGCCTGAAATGTGCGAGGCTCCGCGAATGACCCGAAGGGCAAGAAAGCTTCCCAAAAGCGCCAGGGTCGTTATTTGGCTCCAGCCCAAATGTTGGCCCCAGGAGCGCGTTAGCACCCAAAGCCCGGTGGTGAGGGCAACAGCGCCGAACTCTGCAAAACGAAAAGAAAAGCGTCGCGCGCGTTCGAGCAGCAAGTGGCGAAAAACCCATTCGTCTCCGAGCGCCCAGCCCACGCAGGCAATCGAGCGTGCCACCGTGTTCAAGAAATCCCAGGGTGCGTCGGCCCAGGAAAGCCCCGACCCCAAGTATTGAAAGGGCGCCAGAACCAAGAGCAGAACCAGAAACGAAGCCGCTAGAAGCGCGCCACGCGAAAACGGTAGCCAGAAATCAGTGCGCCACCGCGCTACGGGAAACGGCGCCCAGGCCGAGGGGCGCGAAGCAGAGAGGCCCCAGCCCAAAAGAAAGGCCAGAAGACCCGCGACACCTTGAAACGTCAGGTATTGGGCGAAGTATTGATCAGAGATCTCATGAAACGGCGGCGCGCCATCGAGCATTCCGTAAGTCACCAGCGAGATTCCGACCAGATGAGCTAAAAAGAGCCAAAGCCAATAGGCCAATAAAGGAAGAAGAAAGGAAATCGCCATTCTCTGGGCATTCTAGTCAAGCGATTGGCACGTTGGCAAATTCAGTTCGGATGCTATCGTGAAGAGAGGCAAGGGGGCCGTTTTCAAGTGATTGCACTCAGGCAAGTTTCGCGGTGGTACCCAGGAATGCAGGCCGATCGTTCGCGGGTCCTGGATCAGCTCGACCTTGAGCTCAAGAAAGGCGAGTTTCTTTATGTGATCGGCGGCACCGGGGCGGGAAAGACCACCTTGCTACGGATGCTGGCTACCGAGGAGCATCCTTCGGCGGGAAATGTTTCTCTTTTTGGCTATGATCTTTCTGCCGTTTCGGCGTCTACGTTGCGCACGATACGCCAGGCCATCAGCACGATCCCTCAGCGGGTTCAGCTCATTCCTGATCTGACGGTTTTCGAAAACGTCGCGATCGCTGCCTCAGCTGCTGGAAGTCGAGCCGTTTCGAAATCGAGTCGACAAAGAGCGCTGGAGCTTCTCGAACGCCTGGGCTTGACCTCAAAGCGTGATCGGCTGGCTTCAGAGCTCTCGGGAGGCGAGTCTCAGCGTGTGGCCATTGCTCAGGCCTTAGTGCGAAAGCCCGAATTGATTTTGGCTGATGAACCAACCGGCGCACAGGATCCAGATTCGGCTTGGGGGATTCTCGATTTGCTGCTTCGAGAAAATTTGTCGGGCGCGACAGTGATTTTAGCCACGCACGATCGCGAAATGGTTCGTCGAGTTCGAAAAAAGACCGTGTTTTTGAAAAATGGTCGGATGCAGTTGCATGTGGAGGATTCGCCATGCCGATTCTGAAGCTGTCGTTGCGAGCGTGGCGAGCTGGGCCAGGGTCGCAGCTAGGAGCAGTGGCCATCAGCGCGACTCTCTTGCTGGGGCTTGCCCTTTTGGTTTGTATCGAGCTCTCGATGATGAGCGCCCGGGGAAGACTGGAGCGAGAGAATCGATTGACGATCTATATTTCGCCGGCGGTTCCAACTTCGGCCGAGTCAAAGCTCTCTGATCGAATCGTGCAGTCTTTGGGGGCCCATGCCGAGTCGAGCGTGACCTCGAAATGGGTGGCCTCGTCTGAGACTTTAGGTTTTCTGAAGTCGGAGCATCCCGAACTCTACGCCGAAATTCGCGATTTGGGATCAGAGGGCGACGCCCTGGTTCCAAGAGTGGTTCATGCCACTGCGAGCTTCGAGCCCAGTGCGCTGTCATCTGCGGTGACGATGCTTCGAGACATTCCAGGAGTCGAGTCGGTCGAAACGACTGAATCCCGCGCGGCAGCGCTCGCGCCTGCAGTTCGGGGTCTTCAGTGGCTTTTAAGGGTCTTGGCTTTGGGAGTCGCATCGGCTTGGGTTTTGGGCTGGGTTGCTTTAGCTCGGGCTCATTCTGCGAGTCTTGCCGGAGTGATCAAACCTTTGCGACTCTGGGGCGCTGGAGTGTGGGCTGCTCGCGCGCCCGGAATCTTAGCGGGGGCTTGGGTGGGACTTCCCTCTGGGGTGCTTGCGGGCGCCGGGTACTTTTTATTGGCTCGGCCGGTGCTTCAGCGAATCGCCGGGTCGAGCGCTCTTTTCGAGAGCACGGCAATTCCCGGAATGAGCGGAGTCGTGGCCCTGATTCTTACCAGTTTATTGGCGGGCGTGGCGGCGGGGGCCCTCTCAGGTAGCGCCGAAGCATGAAGTTCGCCTGGCTTTTCATTTTTAGCGTGGTTTTTGGGCTCTTATCGTCGCCTGTGGGAGCGGCGATCCCGCCTCTTGCTACGAGCGCCGGTGAGAAAAAGTCCTCGTCGCAAGCGATGATTAAAACGCTGCCGGCGACGGTGTCCGACTCGAACCTGCGACTCTCGGAGCGTCTCGATGTGATTCGGGCTCAAATCGTCGACTTTCAAAAAGAGGTGCTTCAAAGTCTTCAGGTTCGCCAAAGTGCTCGTAGCCAGATCGAGAAAATCAAAAGCCTCATGGCGCTACAAAAGCGCGAGCGTCAGTTGGGGAACGAGCGCCTCGAAGAGCTCGAGAAAACCGTTCGAGAGCTGGAGTCTCGGCGAGCGACGCTCTCGGAGCGAACCGAGCAGAGAAAGGCGCTCGTCAGGAGGCGCTTGCAAGCGCTCTTGCGCGAGCCCGAGTATTTGAAATCGCCCTTGATTTTGAATGAGCAAGGCGAGCGAGACCAGGTGCATCGTCAAGTGCTCTCTCGGTTGGCCCGAACCAGCCTGCGCGAGCTGGAAGAGTTAAAAGTGGACCTGGCCGATGCCGATCAGCTTGAAAAACGCATTCAAGACGAAAAGCAGCAGCTGACGTACTTGTTTCAGGACCTCGAAGAGCAGCAGAGTCTTTTGGCGCTCAATGAGCAGATTCAGATCGACCTTTTAAAGAAGGAACATCAAAATCGCGTCGCTCAACTTGAAAGCTATCGAAAACTCAAGAGCTCAGAAGCTCATCTCGAGCGGATGATCCGGGATTTCAACGCGAGGCGTGAGCTTGAGGCCTCTTTAGAGCGCGATCGTGCGAATGCTCGCGCGGCCCGAGCGATGGAGGAAAGCGTGTTCGCTCAGCTGAAAGGACGACTCACGCTTCCGGTGACTGGAAAAGTTTTGACGAAATTCGGGCGATTCCTCGATCCGAAGAGCCAGTTGAATGTTTTTAAAAAAGGGATCGACATCGAAGTTTCTGCGAAGATGCCGGTGCGTTCGGTAGCCACAGGAAAGGTAGCTTTCGCTGGAGAGCTTCCGAATTACGGAAAAGTGCTGATCATGGATCATGGCGATCATTATTATACGCTTTGTGGAAATCTCGGTGAGCTGCGCCGCAAGACAGGCGAGGAAGTTCGAGCTGGGGATGTCGTCGGCGAGTCGAGCCGTGATGGGGCGCCGGTCTATTTCGAGATTCGATCTCGAAACATCGCAGTGAACCCGTTGCAGTGGGTGTCGAGTTCCATTAGCCTCAATCCATGAAGATTCCGTTCCGAGTTCGCCCCTGGCTCGTCTTGGCCTCTTTAGCCCCTTCGGCAATGACCTTTGCCGGCGAGGCAGATCAGACCGCAAAACCCACCAATCGCTACGAGAATATCGAGACCTTTCAGAAAGTCTTGCATTTCGTCGAGGCCAACTATGTCGACAGTGTCGACAATCGGCAGCTCATTCAGGGGGCGATCAAGGGCATGCTAGAGACTCTCGATCCGCATTCAAATTTTTTACCGCCCGCGGTTTTTCGAGACATGAAGATCGAGACGAGCGGAAAATTCGGCGGAATCGGCATCGAGATCGGGATGAAGGATAACGTTTTGACGGTCATCACTCCGATTGAAGATACTCCTGCGTGGCGCGTAGGGATCAAACCCAATGATCGGATCGTGAAGATCGATCAAGAGAGCACCAAGGGGCTCACGCTTGTCGAAGCGGTAGCGAAGATGCGTGGGAAGAAGGGCTCTGCCGTGACGCTGTCGATTTTTCGCGAAGGCGTCAGTGGCGTGCGCGACTTCACGGTCACGCGTGAGTTGATCAAGATTCAGGCCGTGAAATCTGAGCTCCTCGAGCGGGGATTTGGCTACGTTCGTTTAACAAATTTCAATGAAACCGCCGCAAAAGACATGAGAGCGGCAATCGAGTCGCTCGAAAAAGAGAGTCAGGGAACGCTTCAAGGCCTGGTTTTCGATCTTCGCTACAATCCGGGGGGCCTGTTAGATCAAGCTGTAGACGTGACTTCGCTTTTCATCGACGAGGGCGTGGTGGTTTCAACGATGGGGCGTACCGCCGAGCAGAAAGAAGTGAAGTACGCGCGCAAGGGAATGGCACGAAAAGAGCTGCCCCTCGTGGTTTTGGTGAATGGTAGCTCAGCGTCGGCGTCTGAGATTGTGGCAGGCGCGCTTCAAGACAATGCGAGAGCGATCATTTTAGGGCAGCCCACTTTCGGAAAAGGATCGGTACAGACCGTGATGGATCTGGGCCAAGAAATGGGACTGAAGCTGACCATTGCTCGTTACTACACGCCCAGCGGGAGAAGCATTCAGGAAAAAGGAGTTCAGCCAGATGTGATTTTAGAAGAGCTCGATTCAAAAGTGTTGGCTGAAGCTCGCAAGGGCGCGACCAGCGTTCGCGAGCGAGATCTGAAACGACATATGTCGAATCCCGAATCGGCCCCAGACTATCGCACTGAAGAGCTCGAGCGCTTAGGAAAGAAAACGCAGTCGCCAGGCGACACCAAGCCCGAGGAGTCGAGCTCGCAGCCTTTGAAGTTTAATCCCAAGGAAGACTACCAAGTCAGGCAAGCGTTGGGGTACCTGAAGTCTTTCGGGGTTTTCGAACGGATGACGAAGAAGTCTTCCCCAATCAAAGCGGCAAGTGCTGGTCAAGAGGCGACTGCGCAGTGAGTTCTCAAGTCGAGCTGCCTTTTGGGAAAAAGCCTGCTTCGAAAGGTCCTGAGGCCTTATCGATCAGCGAGTTAACCGCTAAGATCCGAGGTGTTTTAGAGCCTCAATTCCTGTCGGTGTGGGTTCGGGGCGAAGTCAGTAACTATCGTCCGGCCGCTAGTGGCCACGCTTATTTTTCGCTCAAGGATGATGGCGCCATGATCTCGGCCGCCTGTTTTAATTGGGCGCAAAGAAGTCGGCAGGCGCGTCCTGCATTTGAGCTGAAGGATGGCATCGAGGTGCTTTGTCGCGGAAAAATTGCCGTGTACCCGCCGCGAGGCAGTTACCAACTTTCAGTCGAGCAAATGGAACCGCTCGGAGCAGGGGCCCTTCAGCTGGCTTTCGAGGAGTTGAAGGCGCGCTTGGACGCCGAGGGGCTTTTTGATTCACGACGAAAGCGTCGCCTTCCCGAGTACCCTCGCCACATTGCTGTGGTGACCTCGCCCTCGGGTGCTGCCATTCGCGATATGTTGATCGTTCTGAGGCGGCGCGCGCCCCAGATTCGCGTCACCGTGATTCCCGCCCTCGTGCAGGGAGACCAAGCCTCGGCTCAGATCACGAGGGGACTCGAAATCGCTAATCGGCACAACTTGGGCGAAGTGGTGGTGTTGGCGCGAGGAGGCGGAAGTATCGAGGACCTTTGGTGTTTCAATGATGAGAGGTTAGCGCGGGCCATCGCTGCGTCGCGACTACCCGTGATCTCAGCGGTGGGACACGAAATCGATTTCTCGATTTCGGATTTTGTTGCCGATCTTCGAGCCCCGACGCCCTCGGCGGCCGCTGAAATTCTCTCGGGCCATTGGGTGGATGCCGCTCGTCGCCTGCAAGAGTCGAAGTCGCGCCTTTGGGTTGCGCTTCAGCGCGATCTGCAGCATCGAAAACAGCTTTTCAATCAGATTCGAGCACGCTTGATTTCGCCACGAGATCGTCTTCGTGAGCAGGCTCAGCGTGTGGATGAATGGGCACTGAGGCTCGAGCGGGCGATGCAGGTTCATCTTCAAAAAAGTCAGTCGCAGTTCTCGAGTCTCACCGGGCGCCTTGATGCGCTTTCACCGCTTCGAGTGCTCGAGCGGGGTTATGGCTTGGTGACCGATGCGGGCAGTGGCGGCGTGGTTCGCTCGGCAACGCAGGTTCATTCTGGTCAAGCGATGAAAGTTCGGTTTCATGATGGCGAGATTCGAGTACACGCTCAGTAACAGGTTTTCTGGTTGGCCATCGAGGGCGGCTTGGCTGGCCGCTCTTGCGCTGGTCAGTGTTGAGCTCAGTGGCTGTCAAACGGCTCCGCAAGTCCAGACTCAAAGCTGGAATTCAAGTCAGCGCCAGAAACCGCCCTCCGACCTTCAATCGATGGGAGCGCCAAGCTCTTCGGTTTTGGTTCAAAGGGGAGAGTCTGGTGTGGTCGTCGAGATTCCTCGGCCCTTGGCTCCCGCAGGGGGGATTGTTCGGCTGGAGGTAGTCATTCCATTAGCGCTCGGACCGCGAGCAGAAGAGTTTCAAGTGCAAGCAAGCGCCTTTGGGCGCGAAGTGCCTTTTTTTCTGCAGCAAGAAAGTCGGATGGGTCATCGCTACTGCGGATGGGTGGGAGTACCCTTTGAGCAAAGCCAAGGCGAAGTGAGTATTCCGATTCGGGTTCAGCATGCTCAAGGCAAAGTGTTTCGGGTGCGTGCAGCCCTCACTGTGCTTGCCGGAGACTATCCTTCCGAAACGCTGACGGTCGATCCTCGTCATATTTCGCCCAATGCTCAGGCCCTGCAGCGCATTCGACGCGAGCAGGCCGAGCTCGGAGCACTCTATCGCAGAAGCGCGACTCAGAGACTTTGGCGCGGTTCATTTCGTGAACCCATTGAGAGTGTCCTGACTTCTCGTTTTGGAATTCGTCGTCTTTACAATGGCGAAATGCGAAACTACCACCAGGGAGCAGATTATCGAGCTGCCACAGGCACACCAATCCTCGCAGCTGGAGAGGGCCGAATCGCCCTTGCTAAAGAGCTTTATCTTACCGGAAATACGGTCATCATCGATCATGGTCTGGGGCTCTTCACCATTTATGCGCATCTCAATGAGCTGCGAGTGGTGGCCGGGCAGAAAATCGACTCAGGCAGTCTTCTGGGTCTTTCGGGAATGACGGGCAGAGCCAGTGGCCCTCACCTTCATTTTGGGGTGAATCTTCATCGAGTTCGGGTGAATCCCGAGGACTTGTTTCATTGGGTGAAAGACTGAGCGTTTAATGGCGCTCGAAGCGATAGCCCGCGCCTCGAACCGTTAAAAAGTGTTTAGGATTTTCGGCATCCTCTTCAAAAAGCTTTCTCAAACGGCTCATGAAAAGATCCACGGTGCGGGTTTTGGGTAACAGCGAAAATCCCCAGACTTTCTTCAAAAGCTCATCGCGAGAGACGATGGCTCCGTCTGCTGCGATGAGGTGATCGGCCAGTTTATATTCAAGCGGAGTCAGCTCAATCCAGCCTTTTGGTCCTAAAATTCTCAGGCGCTCAGGCTCGCGCCTCCAAGTGAGGGCCGTCGTTGGGGCGATGCTCGGAGCGGGACGCCGCCTTGCCAGCGCCATTAATCGCGCGTGAAATTCTTCCCAAGCAAACGGCTTAGGAAGGTAGTCGTCTGCTCCGGCATTCAGGCCCAAAACCCGCTCGGGGGTTTCGGCAGCAGCCGAGAGGATGAGAATCAAGCCTGTGAAGCCGGATTCGCGAAGCTCATGGCAGAGCTGGGCTCCATCGCCATCGGGTAGCCGTCGATCGAGAAGGACGAGTTCGGGCTGCTCGCGCTCGATCTCGGCGCGAGCTTTTTTTAGCGTCGATGCACTGTGGGTTGGAATTCGAAGTTTCTTCAAGGCGGCCGTGATCGCAATAGCTAGGTTGCGATCGTCTTCGATCAGAAGGGCCGAACGGAAGATGGGGGGAGTGTCGTTCGTACTCATGATCCTGCGAGGCCTGGGCGAAAGTTTCCGCTGAGGGTAAAGCAAGCGCCCTTGCCAACGCCCTCGCTTCGAGCCGAGAGCTTCCACCCCAGTGAGCGGGCGGCGTTCGCGCAGAGGTGAAGCCCGAGGCCGCTTCCCGGAATGGCAAAAGGTGCATCATGAGTGGAGCGGTAAAATTTTCCAAAAATGCGTCGGGCGTCTCGGGGGGGAAATCCGCGGCCCTCGTCCTGAATGCTCAGATTCCATCGCTTGCCGTCGCGTTGGGTGCGAATCAGAACCTGAGGGCAGTCTTTCGAGAACTTCCGAGCGTTATCGATCAGATTTCCAAAAATGAGTTCGAGAGTGCGCTCGTTGGCAAAGATCTCGAAATCCATCAGGTCGCCTTCGGTCTTCAAGACACCGTCGGGTCCGAGTTGAATGATCCAGCGATTCTGGGCTTCTTGAAGCCAGTTCTGAAAATGAATTCTCGATCGTGGCGATTGTGGCGGGTTACTCTGCCAACGTGCTGCCTCAAGCAGGTCTTCGACTTGCCGTTTGAGTCGTTGAAGTTCTTCATGATGAGAGCGCCAGAGCCGCTGGCGCTCTTCTGTCATCGAATTGGCAGTCTTTTCAGATCCTTCGCTTTGGCTTTCTTCGCTTTGCAAGAGCCCGCTGGTCAGCTCGAGCGTGGCGATCGGAGTCTTGAGCTCGTGGCTGACGTGGGCAACGAATTCGGATTGAAGTTGGTTAAACTTCATTTCTCTCAGGATCTTCAGCATGAAAAGAATCACGCCAAAAAACGTGACGATAAACCCCAGGGTGCCCAACGCCATTTGCCACGCAGGCGAAGTGGGCGCCGAGAATTCAAAAAAGTTCTTAGAGCGGCGGGCTCCTTCGACCATTTGGTGGTACTCTGAAACCAAGGTCACGTTGTAGCTCGTGGCTAGAGTGCCCAAAAGGGCTACGAGAAAAATCGCCAGAGTGATCCAAATCCACCGTGTTCGCGTCATCGTGAGCAGGGAGTTCTCATAGTTTAGAGTGCTCATCAATCGTGCTGATATTTCGCGCTGATCGGCCGATACCGAGCTCTTGCGAGCTGCCATAACGTCTAGACCCTCGGCGTCGCGGGGGTTATCCTGAAAGTATGAGGGTACGTTGGTCCTTCTTGATTCTGTTGCTCGTTCAGGTTGCAGGCGGCGGGGCGCAGCCCGCCTGGGGCCGTTCGCTCGAATGCTCGATCAACTTGCCTTACCGGTGGCCGGGAAATCTGCAGTCGATCATCGACATGGCGCCTCGGTTTCGTCAAGCGGCGCTGGGTAGCGCGATGGATCAGTTTTCGAGCCAGGTGGGTAAGTGCTACGAGCGAGAGCTTGTTGGGGCAGCTGAAAGGCAATGGATGGGCAGTTGCAGGATCAAGAACCTCGATGAGGTGGCCAAAGTGGCGTTCGATCCAGGCTCGACCGTCAAGCAGTACTGCGAGTCGGTTCGAGCGAATTTGGTTGAAAAGAGGCTTCCGAATCCTCGCTCTGATCCGTCGCCTTATTGTCAGTATGCGAATTGCGGCGAGGGTGCCCGAGTCGGAGCTTGTTTGGCTTTCGCTTATGGTTACCCTTCGAGCGAGATTCTGATTTGTGAGTCGAAACATGACCACGCTTGGGCGCTGATTCCAGAAGAGGGAGACCCTCACTCGTATTGCCTTTTAGATCGTTGGAATACCTTTCGGTGCCAGGTGAAGCTGGTCGGAAAGGGCACTAAGCCGTGGAGAGGGGATGCGATTGTCCCTGGGAAAGCCAAGTTTAAGTTCAGTGAGGCTGTTTGCCGATCTCTGGAAGACTATCGCGGCTTTGAAGATCTGAAGTGAGCTAGAGGTGCTCGGGTTTTGCTCGATCCGCCCTGTTAGCGCGCGCTGCTGATCGGAAATTGGCCTTGTTTGCTGAAGTGTAGGACGAAAATCTCCACTTCATGACGAGGGTCTTCTTTTTTGGGGTGACTCACCCGAAGCACTTCTGTTGCCATCTGAAAGCCTTCGTTCTTGGTGAGCACATCACAGAAGCGCTGAAGGTACGGCCGGCCTGGGTCAGTGATCGTGATTCTTCCCTTCGGTTTGATCGCCCCGGCCATGGCACTTGCTAAGGGAATCGCCAGATCTTCTTCATAGAGGACGTCTGAGGCAATGGCCCAATCGAATTGCCCCCAGTTTGCTGCTAGAGGTTCTGGAATTTTCTCTCGGTAAGAGCCAGAGGGCGTATCAGACTTTGAAGACTGCTCGAAGAGCGCCCGCCAGTCCCATGAGGTATAGCGAACGTTGAGCGCTTGGTTGGCCGCGCGATTCTGTTTCAAGAAGCGATCGACTTGAGGGTGAAAGTCAGTCGCATGTACTTGAGCACCTTTTTTCGCGGCAACTAAAGCCGGAAGCGCCAAGCCGCAACCCAGCTCAAGAACCCGGGTGTCTTGGGTTTTCTGCAGTCCGGCCACCAAACCGTGATCAACGACTCGAGCGAGGGCTCGGGCCGAAGGCCAGATCACTCCGAAATAAGGGCAGAGAGCATTCAGCAGTTCAGGGCGATTTTTTTTGCTCAGCTCTTCGAAAAGTAAATCGATGGTCGCATCAAGATCCCGAAGGGTCGACAGGTGGTAGGTGGTTTCGCCAATGGTCTCGTCGACGGTTTTTAAGTCGAGGGTCATGCGATCGGCCCAATCGCGAATCTCGTCGAGCGTCTGTTCCGGTGAGCTTGGTGGTGAGATCGAAGGCTTTTCGTCACTCATAGGTATAGTCGATAGTGACTTCGGGAACATCGCCGTTGGTTGCCTCGAGGTTGCTGGGGCCCTGATATTTCATCAGGCGTTTTGTTTTCGTGTCGTAAGTCGCGATGATCTTCGGTGCAAAAAGGCGAAAAAACCACTGATCGATTTCTAAAAGCACTTTTTGGTAATTGAGGTTGGTCGGGTCCTTGCCGCCTGATCGAATCCGAAAGTTGTAAGCCGACATCTTCGAGGGAATCAGGAACTTGAACTCTTGGCCTTCCCCTCGGGCCACCTCTCCGAGTCGCTCGCGGGCAAGATAATGAAAGCCTTGTCCGCTGACCCAGTTGGGGGCGAAGTCGAGGCGGGTGCGCTCGGTTTTACCTTTTCGACTATGGTAAACCTCGAGTGATGAGCCCGAACAGCAATCGACGCCTTCTTGAATCTGAGCTTGAAGGTTCTCGAATTGGTATTTCGGAAGAAACGATGTGGGCGATGGAAACTCAGATTTGAGTCTGGCTACCAGATTTCCATCGGGTGAAAGGTACTCGGAAACAGCCTTCTTCACTTGTTGATCGAGGTACTCGACTTCATGCTTCTCGCGGTAAAGCAGCTTTCCTTGGCGGTCGCGAGCGATGCCGGTGTAGCGTTCGAGGGTCTTTCCGGCTTGCTGAGTCTCGGGTTCGGCTGCAGTCGCGGTTCTTTCAGGCATCGCGAAAGCGAATGCTTGGCTCACCAAAAAAATCGGCGCCAAGGTTCTGGCGAAGCGAAGGATTTTTTTCGTTTTTCGGATAAATCGAAGCATCATGAGAGCATGATGCCTCAATTTCGGATCTTTTCCAGGGGTCACCCGATTCCATTTTTTTTCGGAATCGTCGGTGGTCTGAGCCTGTCAGGATGTCAGAAGCTTTCAGTGATTTTGACTCAAGTCAGTGGGGGGGGCACCCCTCGCGCAGTGAGTTCTCCGCTACCCTCTGGAGGACCAACCGACTCAGATGAAACAGCATCGCAAACTTTGCCGGCTCGACGGAATGCAGAGCTCTTGCAGGAGCTTTATCGGGTTGTGCTGGTGATTGAGCCCAATAGTCCAGCGAATTTCGGAAATTGGTTAGATTCATTGAACCAAGGCGCCTCGTTAGAGGGGGTGTACCGTGGGTTCACTCGCTCGACGTTTCAGCGCGATCTCGAGGCTGATGGAAAAACGACGGCTGAGCCTAAGACAGTCGGCGCTTTTTCCCAAGAGCTTGCCGATCTCTTGCTCGACCTTAAAGACGTTCCTGAGATGACGGCAGAGGATGCGCGTCCATTGATGGCCATTGCAGCGCCTGGCGAGGGTTCAGAGGAGGGTCGCGCCGATCAGGTTTTCGAGAAGAAGGCCTTGAAGGAATCGTTCCAGCCCTTCGCGAAGCCGACCGAAGGCGCGACGAGCGCGCGACCTTCGCGCGAGGCACTGGTCGGAAAGATTGGTGCGCGATTTACAGGGAGTTCGGTTTATACGATGAAGCGCGTGCTCGGAGACTGGGCCTTGAAAGTGATCGATCAGAGGCGCGAGGAATCAGTAGAGCGTCTGAGAGACTGGTATGCCGACTTCGCCTCGAGGCTTGCGAAGAAGGGCGTGGATTTCGGGCTTGCGCTTCGAAACGAGTCGAGTCGAACTTTTCATCGTCAGTGGGCCGACCAAGCTTCAGAGGATCAGATTCGTTGGGAGGTGCTCAATCGCGTGCATCGGATCATGAATCATGCCCAGGGACTCGTCTTGCGATCGCAGACGGGCACGGTCGCAACTCAGCCTCGTGCGAGCCTCGCATCCGGAGCTGCAGGCGCAACGGCTTCATCATCCGGATCACCATCAGGCGCTACATTCTCAACTGAAACTTCCGTCGATCCCTCAGTCGACTCCGATGAGTCACAGCGAAGCTTGCAGTTTCAGGGATCACAGGCCAAAAAGCGCTAACCGAAGAGTGCTAAAAAAGGAGAACCCCCATGGATCCCTTAATCATCACCTGTGCCATCACTGGGGCCGAGACCACTCGTGATCGGCAGCCTCGTTTGCCTCAGACTCCTCAGGAGCAAGCCCAAGCCTCTGAAGAGTGCCTTCAGGCGGGTGGTTCGATCATTCATCTGCATGTTCGAGAAGACGATGGTCGGCCCAGTCAACGACCCGAACGCTTCGAGGAAGCCATTTCCGCCATTCGCGCTCGGGCTCCTCAGGCCGTCATTCAGATCTCCACGGGAGGGGCCATTGGCGAATCGATCGATAATCGTGCGCGTCCACTCGCACTGCGTCCCGAGATGGCTTCGCTGAACTTGGGCACGATGAATTTCGGGGATGAGGTGTTCTTCAATCATCCGCGAGACATCATGGCCCTGGCCTCGCGAATGAAAGACGCCGGCGTGGTTCCCGAGCTCGAGGTTTACGAAGCAGGAATGCTGGAAACGGCCTATCGCTATGCTCGACAGGGGATTCTCCGTGAGCCGATGCATTTTCAATTCGTGCTCGGAGTTCCCGGAGGAATGTCGGGAGAGCCCGAAAATCTTTTTCATATGGTCAAGCTACTCGAGAAGCTTTCAAGTCAAGCGGGACAGAAGCTTCCGCACTGGGGTGTTGCCGGAATTGGGCGTTATCAGTTGCCGCTTGCCGTGCATGCGATTCTGTTAGGGGGCCATGTGCGAGTGGGCTTCGAGGATAATATTTTTTACAGCAAGGGTCAGCTCGCAAATTCCAATGCGCAGCTGGTCGAAAGAATCGCTCGAATCGCAAAAGAGCTAGGGCGCCCCATTGCCACTCCCGAGATGGCGCGAGAGATGCTCGGACTGCGTTCGAGTTAAGAGGCTTCGAGGATTCCGTTCATGCCCCTGAGAACTTATCGTTTTCGAGTTCCACCCGAGCTAGCACGAGTGCGCCTAGATGAGGCCCTGGTTCGGCTTTTTGCTCGAGAAAAAACCCTTTCAAAGGCGCAGGCGCGTAAGTTGATCGTGGCAGGAGCCGTATATCTCAACCGCCGGCGAGTTCGAATTGCTTCGAAAGAGCTGATTGTCGGAGCCCATCTTGAAGTTCATGTCGATTGGCAGAAGCTTGAGACAGGAGCACAGCGGGCCGAGAGATCGGCTTCGCTCGAGCGTTCCGGCGCGCCCTGGACCATGAACGACAGTGCCATTCTCTTCGAGGATGAGTGGCTGATTGTCATAGATAAACCTCCGGGTATTCCGACCCAGCCCACCCTCGATGAGGCACGGGCGAATTTGTTTGCTGAGGTTCGCTCCTTTCTTCGAAAGAGAAGCGGTGATCCCCAGGCCTATTTGGGATTGCATCATCGGTTAGATCGCGACACTTCGGGTGTGATTCTTTTCACTAAGAAAACCGAGGCCAATCGCGGCGTCTCAGAGATGTTCTCAAAGCACTGGGCTAAAAAAGAGTATCGTGCTCTCGTGACGGGCCCTTGGGGGCCGTTGGCTTCCCAGGGGGGCGAGTGGGAAGTTCGAAATCACTTGGGAAGGGCAGCGGGAAAAAAATCTTTTTTTCAGAGTGTCCGCTCGGGCGGAGACTGGGCACGTACTCGCTTCGAAGGACCGAACGATCACGAGATGCGCTGCTGGCCCCAAACAGGAAGAACCCATCAGATTCGCGTGCATTTGTCCGAGGCAGGTTTTCCGATTATTGGAGATCCGCTTTACGAAGACCGATGGCGTGAGCAGATCCGCCAGGATTTCCCCAAGCGATTCGAGAACGAGAATGCGCGCGCGCGACTGATGCTGCATGCCGCTTGCTTGACTTTCCCTCACCCGATTTCTAGATTGGAGCTCTCAATTAAGAGCCCTATTCCAAAGGATTTTCTGGCATGCAAGGCGAGGCTTCTCGCAACTCCGACAGAAACGGGAAAGAGTCATCTCTAAAGCGGAAGTGGCGTGAGAGCGCGCTTTTGCGAGAGTTGATTTGGAAGTACCGGAAACCCGTTTTTCTAGGGCTTCTGTCGCTGATGATCGTCGACGCCCTAGAAGTGCTCCCGCCATTGGTCTTGAAGCAAGCCGTAGATGTCGTTGTTGCTCGGCAGCCCTGGTCTCAACTGGCGTGGCTGGCTGCGGGTTATTTCTTGATCGCGTTTTTTCAGGGTTTTTGTCGGTATGCCTGGCGCATGTTCCTGATTCGATCGAGCCTGTTTGCGGGGCGCGATCTTCGAAATCGTTTCTCGGGTCATCTGTTGCGGCTTTCGCCGTCGTTTTTCGATCGAAAGCGCCTAGGCGATTTGATGTCGCTCGCCACCAATGACGTCGAAGCCATTCGCATGGCGTTGGGGCCCGGGCTCTTGGTTGCGGCCGATGCGATTTTTTATTTCGTGACGGTTCCGATTGCCATGCTCGCACTCTCGCCGCGCTTGACGTTGCTGGCTTTTCTTCCCTTACCCATCATTCCGTGGCTGGTGGCTCGAAATGAGCGATTGATTCATGAGCGTTTCGAGAAAGTGCAGGCTGCGTTTGGTCGGCTTTCGGCGATGGCGCAAGAGACGCTGACGGGCGTTCGAGTGATCAAAGCGTTTGCCGCAGAGCCGGGTCAGCTCGAGCGTTTCCGCAAGTCGGGTGAGGACTACGTGCGGCTGAATATGAGCTTGGCTCGGGTTCAGAGTGCCTTTGGTCCCACTCTCGATTTCACCATGAGTTTAGGGCTGGTGTTCTTGCTTTGGGTAGGTGGGCGTCAGGTCATGGGAGGGCTCGAAACGCTGGGCACGTTCGTGGCGTTTCAGCGCTATATCCAAAAGATGGTCTGGCCCATGACCGCTGTGGGGATGGCGATCACCTATTATCAGCGAGGCATCGCAAGCGCTCGGCGCATGGGCGAGATTTTTTCGGAGAAATCCGCAGTGCGCGAGCCCCGCGTTCCCGCACCGCGCGCCATTCGTGGAGAAATCGAGTTTCGAAAGCTCTCGTTTCGGTATGCCCCAGAGTCGCCCCTGGTGATTCAGGATCTTTCGCTGACCATTCCAGCGCGAACGCGCGTGGCTTTCGTGGGGGCAGTCGGTTCGGGTAAGACGACTCTACTGTCCCTGATTCCCAGGCTTTATCCCGTCGAAGCGGGCATGATTTGCATCGATGGCCAGGACGTGAACGACTACCCGATTCAAGACCTTCGTCGGAGTGTGGGCTTCGTGGGTCAGGATCTCTTTCTTTTTAGTGAGTCGGTCGAAGAAAATCTCTCCTGGGGGGCAGATCAAGAGGTTCCGCGCGACGAAATCATCGAGCTGAGCCGGAGCGTTGCTCTAGAAACCGAGATTCAAAGGCTCCCTCAAGGCTACGGGACCCTCTTGGGCGAGCGAGGAGTGAATCTATCGGGGGGCCAGCGCCAGCGGGTTACGATTGCTCGAGCTTTGGCGAAGAAGCCCGCGATTCTGATTCTCGACGACGCGCTTTCGTCGGTAGACA
>JBDLQW010000148.1:0-15201 GCA_039800365.1 Pseudomonadota bacterium | reverse complement strand
GATTTCTTTAGCGACCGTCACGCCGTCTTTGGTCACATTCGGAGCACCGAAGGACTTTTCAATGACAACGTTACGACCTTTGGGGCCCAAGGTCACTTTCACGGCGTCTGCCAGAATATTGACACCATTCAGAATGGCAGCGCGTGCACTTTCAGAAAAACGGAGTTCTTTTGCGGACATTTTTAATGCCTCCTTATATTAGATGATCAGTTCAGGACGCCGAGGATATCTTCCTCGCGCATCATCAAAAACTCTTCGCCATCGATCTTGATCTCGGTGCCAGCGTATTTACCGAAAAGCACCCGATCGCCTTTTTTCACATCCAGAGGACGAACTTTGCCATCATCGCCGATGCGGCCTTGGCCAACAGCAATGATCTCACCCTGAATAGGCTTTTCCTTGGCGGTATCGGGGATGATGATCCCCCCTTTGGAGCGCTCTTCTTCATTAAAGCGCTTTACGAGAACACGGTCATGAAGTGGACGTACTTGCATGGTCAATAACCTCCTTGAGTAATTGAAGACCGGGCCTATATTGGCTACGCCTCTAGAATTGTCAACTTGGGCTGACGGCAAATTTAAGGTAAGCACCCAGAAAATCATTGGAACTTCGCGTTCAAGGAGACGATTCACCATGGGTTCTACCGCCCTTTGCCGCCCCCGCTCTTCTCTTGCATCAGCCGCCGCCGCCGTTCTGGCAGCTGGAGCAACCCTATTGGGATGCTCGAGTCCCCAAAAAAGCCCAGACTCTCCAACCTTGGCACAGGGCATTCACTTTCCCGGAGAGCGCCACTTACGCAATGTCCGACAATTGACGGCAGGCGGAACCAACGCCGAAGCGTACTGGTCGTATGACGGCCAATGGCTGACCTTTCAGGCGAAAGGGGGCGGCGTTCCAGGCCTGCCCAGCTCAAAGCCCGAGTGCGACCAAATTTATCGAATGCGCGTCGACGGCTCCAAGGCCGAGCTGGTCTCTAACGGCTTGGGCCGAACCACCTGCTCCTATTACCTGCCCAAGGACGATCGAATCTTATTCAGCAGCACCCATGCTTCAGACTCGAAATGCCCGGCCGAACCCGACCGCAGCAAGGGCTATGTTTGGCCTACCTACCATTCGTACCAGATGTATACCGTAGAGCCTGGAAAGCCAGACTCGATCCTTCCTTTCGAACCTGGAGCTCCTTCTGCATACAATGCCGAAGCCGTTACCTGTCGGGATGGAAGCGTCGTTTTCACCAGCGATCGAGATGGAGACCTCGACCTGTATGTGGGAAAACTCGACTCATTCGGATCACTCACTCAGATCAAACGAGTCACCAAGACTCCAGGGTATGATGGCGGAGCCTTCTTTTCTCAAGACTGCAAGAAGCTGGTTTGGAGAGCCTCTCGTCCAGCGGCAGGAAAAGAACGAGAAGACTACGAGTCTCTCCTGAAGAACCAGCTCGTTCGTCCGAGCAAGATGGAGATTTGGACGGGAAACGCCGACGGATCGAATGCCCATCAGGTGACCGCTCTGAATGCAGCAAGCTTCGCTCCGTATTTCACCCCGAAGGCCGACCGCATTTTATTTTCAAGCAACTTTGAGGACCCCAAGGGAAGAAGCTTTGCAATCTACTCCATACGAACCAACGGAACGGGCCTCGAGAGAATTACTTACTCAGGAGTATTTGACGGCTTTCCGATGTTCTCACCAGACGGAAAAAAATTGGCCTTTTCGTCGAATCGAAATGGGAAAGCCCCTCGAGAAACAAATGTCTTTGTTGCCGACTGGGTTGACGAGGACCAGGAGCCAAAAGAGCAACGCTCCAGCGACAAAACGACCAGCCTCATTCCTCAAGCCGCAGATCGCTACTGGTCTCTCGTAAAGGCTCTCAGTAGCTCTCAATTTGAAGGCCGAGGAATGGGCTCGAAAGGCCTTGAAGAGGCTGAAGCCTTCACCATTCGTGAATTAAGGCTCCGTGGTGTCGAGCCATTTTTCTCGACCTTTCGAGATGCTCGCCTGGAATGGGTAAAATCGACAACCCCGGTCACCCCGGAGGAGGGGTTTCGACAGCACGTGCAGATTCGCCCGCTGGAATCCACAAGACCGGATACCGAAGGACTCACCAGAACGGGACACTCGAATCTCCTGACTGGAAATAACGTGCTTGGCACTCTCGGACGAGGTTGCAGCAAGAGAGCGCCCGCTATTGTTCTTGGGGCTCACCTCGACCATTTAGGGCTAGAGCACTCGTCGTCGCTCGAGTCCTCAAAAAAAGGCATCCACCATGGAGCTGACGATAACGCCTCCGGAGTGGCGGCGCTCATTGAAGCGGCCCAAGCGATTCAGCTTGAGCTAACGAAGAACCCCAAAATCAGTGCCAAGGCGTGCTTTATTTTTGCTGCCTTCACCGGCGAAGAGTCGGGGGTGGCTGGCTCAGGACAAACCGTGGCCCTACTACAAAAGCTGAAGATCCCAGTTAAAGCCATGCTGAACATGGATATGGTCGGCAGGCTTCGTGACAATCGGTTGATTGTTTTTGGAACCGACTCGGCTTCGGAATGGAAAGACTGGGTGAGCCAGGAATGCCAGGAACTTCGCCTGGATTGCCCGGGCGGCGGAGACGGCTACGGCCCGAGCGACCATATGCCGTTCTACGCAAAGGGAGTCCCGGTGGTTCATCTCTTTACCGGACCTCACGCAGACTACCACCGCAGTTCCGATACTTTTGAGAAGATCAACGCAACGGGCGGAGTTCAAGTCACCTCCTTCGTGTCTCGCTTAGCCCTTCGAGCGGCGCTCTTTCCTGGTGCGCTTCACTATCAGAAACCAACAGGGAAGCCCTTTCTCTCGTCGACCCCCGAAAGCTCATCACCCGAGGCGACCCATCAAAATCGAACAGGAATGGGGCAATCGGCCTTTCTGGGCACCATCCCTGATTACGCTCAAATGACATCGCCCACAGGCCCCGGAGGGGACACGACGCAAGGAGGGGTACTCCTTTCGGGAGCACGTGCGGATAGCCCAGCTGAAAAAGCGGGAATTCGGGCGGGAGACCTTCTTTTTGAAATCGCGACTTCGGAGGGGCAAAAAATTTCTACTCCCACTCTTCGTGAGTTCATGGGCGCTCTACGTTCTTTAAAGCCGGGTGATCACGTAATTCTTGGGGTACGTCGTGAAGGGGCGGTCCTTCAATTGCCGGCGACCATTGGAACTCGAAGCAAAGAATAATCCGTTGCGTTTTTGACAGAGATCGCATAGCCATCGGAAATCTCTCGTGGGGGTTGGTAGCTCAGTCGGTAGAGCAATGCCCTGAAAAGGCATGTGTCGGCGGTTCGATTCCGTCCCAACCCACCACTTCTCTGTTTCCCACACCCCAAGATGTGAGATCCCTCACTATGACTGTCATTGACGTTCAAGGCATCAGCCGCTCTTTCCGTTCAGTAAAAAAGAAGGCTGGTCTCCGCGGCTCGCTAGAGCTCCTGCTGAAGCCTGAGTATCAAGATCATCAGGCGCTCAAGGAAGTGTCTTTCTCGATCGAGGAAGGCGCGTTCGTAGGATTGATTGGCGCGAATGGCGCAGGAAAGACGACGCTCTTGAAGATCCTCTCAGGACTCATTCCGCCCTCTTCGGGGCAGGCACGAGTTCTAAAAGAGGACCCCTTTAAGAGATCGCTCGAGTTTCGACGAACCATTTCTTTGGTCATGGGGCAAAAGGCTCAGCTATGGTGGGATCTTCCTGCAGCTGATGCGTTCGACCTGATTCAAGCAATCTACGACATTCCGAAAGACCTCTATCGGGAGCGCCTCAACACTTTGGCCGAGCTACTCGATGTCTCTCGGCTTTTTCAGACTCAAATCCGACGCCTGTCTTTGGGCGAGCGCATGAAAATGGAGCTGATCGGCGCCCTCCTCCATTGGCCCAAAATCATCTTTCTCGATGAGCCGACGATCGGCCTCGATGTGTTAGCTGCCCATAAGCTGAGAGAGTTTCTTCGGGAGTTTAATCACCGCGAGAAATCCACCATCATCCTTACCAGTCACAACATGGACGACATCGAGCGCCTCTGCTCGCGAGTCATGATTCTTCGCTCGGGCGAAATGATTTACGACGGTAAGCCTGAAGGTTTGACACGCGAGGGAGAACGCCAACTGACCGTGCGACTAATCGAAAGACCAACCCTCGAGGCAGTTGCAAGCTGCACCGGTGTTGATCCATCTCGGATCACCGCTCCCGAGGTTGATGACGAGACTCCCGAAGGAACTCTGCGCTTCACCATTTCCAGCGACAAAATTGTAGGAACGCTTCAACAGCTGATGCGCCACTACCAAGTCGTCGACATGGGAATTCACGAGCCGAATCTCGAATACGTCATTCAACGCATGTACGAATCCGGAGACGCCTCGTTTCCCTCGAGGAACTCATGAATTGGCGTTGGGCTGCTTTGAAAAATGGCTTTCAAGAGGATGCCGCTTATCGAGTGGAGTTTTTCCTCTCCATTTTCAGCTCAGCAATTGTTCCTGCCGCAATTCAGCTGATTCTTTGGTTTGCCATTTTCTCCTCCGGAGCGAGCACTGAGATCTCTGGATGGTCGCACTCGCAGCTGATCCAGTACACCCTAGTCAGCACCCTATTTACTCAGGTCCGCGGCGGCGACCACGATTTTGACCTACAGGAAATGATCCGCACCGGCGGACTTAGCAATTACCTCTTACGGCCAGTAGGGCCCGTGGAATTCGTCTACCTTCGGGGCCTCGGAGGAAGGCTCTTCATCGCGATCACTTGCCTGACCCTGGGAACGCTCGCGTTCGCAGCGCTTGGATTTTCAATTCCTCGCCTTTGGGGAGCGATGACTTTAGCAATCGCTGGAAATGTCATTCACTACCAAATTGGGGCGATACTAGCGACGACGGCCTTTCTCTGGGAGGAGGCCTACAGTGTGCTCATGGTTAAGAACATGCTAGTACAGCTTCTGTCGGGCGAGCTTTTACCGCTCTCGCTTTTTCCCGTCGCAACCCAGTGGATCTGGAAGTCGACTCCCTTCTACCTCTATGTCTTTGGGCCAACAGAATATGCTCTTGGTCGCTGGACTCATGCTGACTTCACTCAAGCGCTCATGGTCGCGTTGCTCTGGATGACTGCATGTGCGCTCTTGATTCGCCTGACTTGGGGCTGGGGCATCCGTCGTTACTTGAGTCTTGGGGGATAAACGCGTGCTTTTGCAGTCTGCTCCACGAACGCTTCGGCAATGGATCGCCATCTATCTCATCCAGATCAAGAACAACTGGGTTCGCGAAGCCGTCTATCGCACGAACTTCCTCACCTCGGTTGCGGTCGACCTCGTCTGGATAGGCGTTGAATTTACCTTATTCGGCGTCATTTATGCGAATACACCGACTCTGGGAGGATGGACTCAGGATCAAGTCTATTTCTTTTTAGGAGTGTTCTTTTCATCCGACGCGCTATTCACGATCTTCTTTCAGCGCAATTTCTGGAATTTTTCAGACCTGGTAAACCGGGGAGATCTCGACATTCTACTCACCAAACCCGTTGCACCTCTTTTCCTCGCGCTGAGTCGCTGGATCAACCTCACGGCAGTTTTCAATTTTGCTTTAGGAATGGCGATCATCTTTCGTTTCGCCGAGAAGTCGGGCTTTAATGGAGGGCTTCAATGGCTCGCCCTAGCGGGCTGGCTTGTGATTGGCCTGACCACGGCGGTTCTATTGCGCTTCTGCTTCAGCGTATGGATTTTCTGGACTGACCGCGGCTTTGTCTTTTCACGTCTCTACTACCAGTTCTTTGCCTTTGCGACTAAGCCCGACACACTTTATCCAAAAGCAATTCGATACCTGATCCTCACTGCGCTCCCCTTCGCATTCATCGGCAGCATTCCAGCAAGAGCTTTGATGAAAGGACTTTCAGCCAACGAATACCTCTTGGTGGGAGGAGTTCTCACGCTGTTCTTCAGCCTAGGGCGACTCTTATGGCGAAAAGGTCTCAACCGATATCAAAGCGCCAGCAGTTAATGGCATGATCGGTCGCCATGGCGACCAGTCTCTCAATTGCGTCGTTTTAAGCCACGCAGGAATTTCGGTCGCCGTGGCGACCGAAGTTCACCGACAGCACCGAGACGACTCAAAAATTTTTCGGTCGCCACGGCGACCAAATCTCACTTCCCACTTGCGCGCAGAAGTCACCTCACTACAATCGAGCCGACACACGAAGTCTTGATCCAACTCTCAAGGAGGGGAGTTTTCATGGCAACATTCCGAGAAATGTGCTTCACGCCAGCCGAATTTGCGTCGCTTGCGAAGCTCGATAAATCAATCGTTGGTGAACTCGAAGAAAACGGACTGCTCCGAACCATCAAAAAGAAGGTCGGAAACGTCGAGCGAAAAATGATCACGCTCGAAGATATGCAAGCCTACTTTCGTACCGTCCGCGAAAACGCGCCCCCCGAAATGCTTCACCCCATGGGAACAGGCGCTGAAATCGCGGGCTCTCCGATTCCAGTTGAAGCCCTTGATCCGGTCGCCACGGCGACCGCCTCACTGTTTCGGCAGCCTAAAAATAAGATTCAGATGTTCTACAACGTCAAGGGGGGAACCGGAAAGTCCACGCTGACTGCTCAATACGTCATGAGAGCCGCAATGATGGGACTCAAGGTTCTTGCCATTGATCTAGACGGACAAGGACACCTCACGGTCAACCTCGACATCCTCGATGCTCACGAAAGACCTACAATTTATGACGTTCTGATCAATGATCTCCCTATCGAGCAAAGCGTCATAAATGTGGCGCCCGGGCTTGATCTGATTCCAGCAAATCTTGGACTCTGCAACATCGAGATCCCTCTGAATAATAAGCCCCGACGCGAATATCGTTTGTCTGAAGCGATATCCAGAATTGCTGAACACTATGACGTGATTGTCGCCGACACCAATCCTGCGGCCTCGATCCTAAACTGTTCCATGCTGGTTTCTGCCGGCCTAGTGAACGTCGTTTGCGCGACCAATCCACTGTCTTTTCATGGAATGTCTTTGGTCATGACGACCATCGAGGACCTTGAGAGAGAATTCCGGCACAAGCTGGAGGTTCGAATCGTTCCGAACATGTACGACAACCGTGAGGTCATCAGCCAAGAGGTGCTGGGAGAACTTCGATCTCAGTTTCCAGACTTCTGCACTCGAACGGTTGTCAATCGGTCTGCAGATCTGAATGAAGCAACGAAGCGTCGAACCACTGTTTGGGACGTCAGCTCAAAAGGAACTGCAGCAACCGACATTAACAGCTTGGCTGAAGAGCTTCTCTTCGCCTGAAACCTCAAATCATTAAGGAACTTCATTCATGGATAAGAATGTAGAAACTCAAGCAACGGAAAGCACCTCGGCCGAAAAATCAGTGAAGCCGGCTGAAGAAGCAAAAATCAAAACCCGGCAAGGAAGCGGCTACCTGAAGCAACTTTACTCTACCGCTAGAAATACAGCCGGAACGACCCACTCGCACCTGAAAAACCTCACCACTTTCCTCGTCAATTTTGTGCCGGTCGAAAAAGTGGATGCTTCAGAGCTGCAAGTTCGCGTGCACTTTGATGACTCTGAGGTCGAAGCCCTCGCACACTCGATCAAGGAACACGGAGTGCTTCAGCCCATTCTCGTGGTTCAAGACGGCGATCGCTACAAGGTCATCGCAGGTGAGCGACGCCTTCGAGCTTCAAAACTTGCTGGCATGGAGCGAATTCCGGCTCGAGTTCTGTCGACCAACGACAAAGCAACTCATGAAATTGCCCTTCGAGAAAATCTCGACCGCGTTGACCTTCATCCCCTCGAAGAGGGAGAAGGCTACCTCTCACTTCTCGAGGCCCAGCTTTATACGAGCCACGAGGGCATTGCCAAAGCGTTTGGGAAGCCAAAATCTAGAATCACTGAATGCATTGGTTTTACGAGACTGCCAGAAGCAACCAAGGCTGAGCTACTCAAGAAGAACCTCAAGAACCGAGCTCTCCTTCGGCAACTCCTGAGCCTGCCGCCCGATCAACATGTCGGGTTGATTGAAACCGCTGCATCGAGGGACGAACTTACCGCGGACAATACCCTCAGCTCAGAGGTGGCCCCCAAGCCTAGTGAGGAAGTGAAGCCCGCCCAAGCCAAACGAGAAGTGCCGCCCTTTAGCTACGAGTTTTCGGCAAAACGCCTGGCTGTTCCTGGCTTCAAATGGAAGGTCGGAGAAGGAAACGAAAAGCTGGAAGGCTATCTCAGTTCGCTGCGGAAACTGGTCGAGAAGATCGAAGAGCACCTCACCCAGCCATAATTCAAAACACGGGGCATGAACCCAAGGAGCTGCCGTTTTTTCGGCAGCTCCTTTTTTTTGGCGAACTTTCTGAATAGGATCTGAAAGCCATGAGAGAATCCCCCCTGCTTTCTGAGAAAATTCATGAACTCCTCCAGGTCGAGCCAGCCATTGCGTTGCTTGGCCTCGTGAGCGCTTCTTGGGTTCTCTATAAAATTCTACTCAGGAGCGTCTCTGCCGAACGCCACCAGAAACTCCGACGTCACTTCAAGACCCTATTCGCTCAATCTTTGGTCTTTATTATTACTTTTGTTGTTTTCCAGTTTTTAGACGTTGTTCCGAACGCGACAACTCGCTCGTTCGTTCAACCCTACGTAGGCGTCTCAGTATTGCTATTGGGAGCTGTCGTCTTCATCAGCGCCCTCAGGGTCATGATTCTCGAATACCTTTTTCTAGGACACATGACGGTGGGTGTCCCCCTTCTCTTGGTGAATCTCTTTACACTCTTGGCTTCGCTAGCGGTCGGGGCCTGGTTGCTCACTGAGATTTTTGGACTTCGAATTGCTCCGGTCTTAGCAACTTCAGCACTTTTTTCGATCGTGCTCGGTTTGGCGATGCAAGACACTCTCGGTAACCTTTTTGCGGGAATCGCCCTTCAAATCGATAAACCCTATGAAATTGGTCATTGGATCGAAGTTCAGAATGGCACTCTCAAATGGACGGGGCAGGTCGATGAAATCTCGTGGAGAGCAACGGTGCTCGTGGGCCTCGCTGACGAACTCATGACCATTCCCAACCGTGTGATGGCTCAAGCGCAAATTTCGAATTTCTCGATGAGAAACGAGCCCTTCGCGAGATCTCAGCTTTTCAAGATTGCCCATACAGCTGACCTCGAGGTCGCAAGAAACGCGCTTCTCGAGGCATGCAAAAGCATCTCAGGACTTGCTCGCGAGCACGAACCGGTCGTCTTTGCCTGTGAGAGTTCAGACACTGGAGTGGCCTTAAAGCTCATTTACTTCGTCAAGGACTATGGCGCACAGTTTAGGTTACAGGATGAGGTCACTAGTCGCGCTATTTACGCCCTTCGAGAAAAGCGCGTACCCATGCCGCTCCAAAATCATGCCGTATCGCTCCTAGAGCGCGTCTAGACTCGCCTATGGATCGCAAAAAGCACGAAACCCAAGGGCCCATTAGAGCCCTCACCTCATCGTGTTAGGCGCTGATCCGTGAATTTTGCAATCCCGCTGGAAGCGCCTTGAACGCTCTGTTCAAGCTCATGAACTGTATCGCACTCTCCGCTTGGCACAGCTCTAGCTAAGGGTTTTTCCGCCATGACTGTAGCAGCGATTTTAAATGAACCCCAGTACGTCGTCCCCCAATACTCCGGCTTTCCTACCACTTGGGATTACTTTACGCGGCCCGAAGGAAATAAGGGAGGCTATCTGCGAGATATGACCTCCCAGATGTTTACTCTTTGCACGAATCAGGGAATCGATGAACGTCGCTGGATTAGACTTCTGATCTCACACCCGAGCAAGCCCATGGCGCTCGTTCTGCGCGGACGTATCGTTTCATCCACCCCGTCGATCGACTGTTGGCCCAACGAACAACTCACGCTCTTTCGATCGCAAGTACAGCTCTTCGAAGAGTTATCGCCGCTCTGGCTGGATGCTCTCCATAACTTGAGCCTGTGCGCCTGCCGCTGCGGCTCGATCATGGAAAAAAGAAAGCCCGCAGCTCACCAGGCACTTGCTGATGAAGTCTGCGGGCTTTGTTACCTCAAACGCTCGATTTTTACTTCGCGTCTTTGATCTTGGCCTGATCTAAAAGCCAATTCACAGTCTTGTCCTCGCGAATCCGATTTCTCAGCTCTTCTTTTCGTGATTCATCGCCGAAATAGAACTCTCGCACCCGGGCTTCATCAATGCGCATTGAAATTGCCATCTTCGACACTTCGGCATCGAAATCTTCTTCAGAGACGACGACCTTCTCAGCTTCAGCAACCGCTTGAATAATCAAGCTTGCCCGCACCTGATTCTCAGCTTTTTTGCTAATCGCCTCTAGCTGAGCGGTCAGAATTTGATTGATCATCTCATCCTTTGCGCCCTGGCGACGGAGGTTCTGAGCCAAGTCCTCCATAATATAGCGAATCTGAGCCTGAACCAAAGTCGAGGGCACTTCAAAAGTGTTTTTCTCGATGAGCGTCTGAAGAAGGTCACTTCGAAGCCGCTGAGTCGACTCCTGCTTCTTGTTGTCCTGAACCCGTGCCTCAAGATCTTGAGTCATCGCTACGAGCGAGTCGTACCCCATCTGCTTAGCAAATTCGTCATTTAGCTCCGGAAGGTGCTTCTCTTTAATCTCCGTCACCGAAACCGTAAAGCTTGCTCGCTGCCCAGCGAAATCCGCTTCCGAATAATCCTTTGGAAAGCTGATCTCGAAAGTCTTGGTTTCGCCCTTAGAGAGCCCAACTAATTCGTCCTCAAATCCAGGGATCATGGTGTTTGAACCAATCTCAATCAGCTGAGATCCGCTCATTCCAGCCTTGGCAACCACCTTACCGTCGATCAGAAGTCCGCCTTGAAAGGTCACATCAACGAGGTTTCCCTTCTTCGCCTGCGCTCCTTCAGCCGTTACCGGAACCACCTCGGCGCTCGACTCACGATAACGAGTCATGACGCTATCAATATCGGCCTTTTCGACTTTGGTAGACTGACGTGTCAGCGCGAGTCCCTCATAACCCTTGACTTGAATCTCAGGCATGACTTCGACGGTCGCCAAATAAGTCAGATCTTTCCCTTCCTCGAGAGAGTGATCATGGGCTCCAGCGCCCGTCTGATGCTCAGGCGTTTCAATATGAGGCCTACCAATTGCCTGGAGCTTTTCGCCCCGAACTGCCTGCCTGAAAGAAGAGTCAATCAAATCGTGAAAAACCTGGTGGCGTACGTCTTGGCCATAAAACTGCTTCACCAAAGATAGAGGCACATGACCAGGACGAAATCCTTTGATCTTCGCAGTCTTCTGAGCTGAGCGAAACCCCTGCTCGATGTGAGAAGCTACCACTTGGGCAGGCACCCTGACGGTGAGCTGACGCAGGATATTCGACTTCTTTTCAACCTTTTCAACTTGGAACTGAAGATTTGACATGAGGGGGTTCTAGGCAGAGGTCCCGAGAAAGTCAATCAACGGAACTCTTCGTACCAAACCTGCTCTAGCCACAGGGCTCGGGCGGGGGCTGTCGGCCCGACCAGGCGGCGATCCTGGCTCTGTAAAATCTCACGAATGCTGGAGGGCGCACGTCGCCCCTCTCCAATTTCAAGGAGAGTCCCAGCAATTCCTCGAACCATCTGCTTCAAAAAACCGGTGCCCACGAGCCGAACTCTAACAAAGCCAAAATCACCTGAATGCCCCGGTAAAACCCAAGCTCCTGGATAAGCCATGGGCATCGGAAGCCACTCGATTTCAGCTTCGACGATCTCTCGAACCGTAGACTTAACGACCGCGCCCCGGGCCTGAAATGGAAGAAAGTCATGAACTCCTTTTAGATCCCGCACCGCCTCCCGCATTGCCTCAAGATCCAACCTGCGATGGATCCACCAGCTCACGGGTTCTACTGGAGCATGAGAGGCAGCCCCTTGCTGGAAATAGTAACTGTACTGTTTTTTTTGAGCCGATCGCTGGGCATGAAATTCAAGCGACACCGGCTGTACTAAAAGCACTCGAATCGATGGCGGAAGCCTCGAGTTCAGGGCCCTTCGAAGAACCTCAGCAGTCCACTCTCGTTGGCGCAAAACAAAATGAACCACCTGTCCACTGGCATGCACCCCAGCATCAGTCCTTCCGCTCGCGACAACCGACGCTGGCTCGTTCACAATACTTGCCAGGACCTGCTCGAAGCAGGCCTGAATGCTGGGATCCCCACCCGAGGCTGACCCGGACTGCTTCTGCCACCCACAATAACGGCCGCCCAAATAGCTGATTCGAGCTGCAAACTTCTGCATGTTAGCCTCAGAGCTCAAACAAAAATCCGAGGCTAAGGCCACTAACTGCAAAGTCCAAAGCTCCCGAGAGCGTGTCGATTCTTTGATAATCCAGGGTGAGCGAGCTACGACGAATACCTTGGGCCTCGTACAAACTCCATGAGCCCTGCTCGTTCAAAAAATCAAGAGGAATGGCCACTCCTGCACCACTCAGAACTCCCCGAGAATTTCCACGAAGATTCGACCGCTCATCACTTCGAGCCTCGACATACCCGATCAGCACTGCGCCAGCTTTGAGGTAAGGACGCAAAACTCGCAGCAAGCTCAATCGATAAACACCGCCTGCAGCAACCGGAAGCGTTAAAAACGTAAATTGAGTGGTAGATTCCAACGCAAAATTCCCGCCACCTGGACGAACGGGAGCGAACTCAAAATTGCCTTTGGCCACCTTCCAAGACGCGCCAACCTGACCAAAAAAACCAAAACTTCCCAACCACTCCCCATGGAAAGGCTGATACTCGTAAAAAACCTGAATATCGGGCGCATAAGAAGACCCATACACCGACTCAAAAGAGCGGTAGCTTGCGCTTGAGTCGGCTTGAAGATTTCGGCTTTGACTCACAGAAACCGTAAAGCCGAAAGCCCCTCCCTCTCGTGGTGCTTTTTTAGGATGGAGCTCGGATCTTCCCTCTCGAGCGGCTCGAATAGCGCTTTCTGGCTCTGGAATATCCTGAAGCCGCTTTTTCTCTCGTTCAATCAGCCCCTCAGGGGCTTCGGTAGAAGGGTTTTCTCGCCGTACGGCTTCGATCAACGACCCCTCGCTCTCGGCGCTACCCATTTCCTTTTTTTTTCGATCAATAAACGGTTGATGCGAGCCTGACGGTTCAGCAACCGGAGACTCGCGACGAATCCGCTCAATCAACGAACCCGATTCATCTGCCCTGGCTTGAGCGCTCAACCCCCAGCTAAACATCAAAGAAATTGCAAAACAGCCAGCAATCCAGCGCCGCCCGCCGGTAGCCCAAAAGACCGAGATCAAGATTAACCCTAGCGCCGTACCTGCCCCATGAAGGGCGAGCCAAGCCCAAATTTGAAAAGGCACCAGGATCACCAAAACCGGAATGCGAAGCGCTGGATGGTCGACGATAAAATCCGCGAGAACCGGAGAAATGGAATAATAAACGTTGATGAGAGCTGCGCCCACGCTGAAGGACGCCAAAACCTCATCGCGAAATCGTCGCAAGAGTCTGACCGCAGGAGACTCGTCCGATCGAAATGCTGCAGTAGCAATAAAACACTGACTCTTGGTCAACATCGCTCTTACCGTTGACGTTTGCGCCGCATAATCGGTGGAAGATCCACTGCAAAACGTCGACGTTAACGCTCCCGCCTGATCTCGGGCCCCGACCGACACCTGGTAAAGATGATCTGATCCATTGGTCGTATTTGTGAAACCGCTAATCACCGATGCAGTACTAGAGGAAACTCGCGCCGTGATTTGACCATCATCATCGATAGCGCCGGGAGCGGCGCCATCCTTAGCCAAAACCACCAAAGAACTGATCGGAGCAGCTCCAGAAGTCGCTGAAAAAACTCCCGAAAAAAAAGAGGGCACCCAAGACAGCTCTGAGTCTGCAGGAAAAAAAGCCCCATTTAAATTCGAAGGACAAGTCCCCGTCAAAGGGGCCGCCCCTTGAAAACTCAAAGTCAAAGAAGCGTTATCCTCGGTGTCACTAATTTTTCCTTCGGAGCCATCCGTGTCTTCGATGCCCACATACACTTTAACGGGAATTAAAACGGGTGTTCCCAGTACGGGCGTCTGAACGACTCCGCCTGAACAGGCTCCCGACAGCGTGGTGACTCGAGTGCAGATCTCCTGGATGTAAAACCCCACGCGAATCTTCTGCGCAGCCGGAGAAATCGGGTATTTTGCAGCATAAAATTTCCCCGAGCTCAAAGCTTGGCACTGACTATTCGAGCAATCACTCACTCCTGAGCCCAACCCTGCTTGTGCTAGTGGAATCGATAAGCCCGCAACGGTAACGGTAATGACGACATCTTGATTGGCAGCCAAAGAGCCAAAAGACTTGGAGCTCGAAACATCTAGATAAATCAGATCATCAGCGCCCGTCGTCGCAGAGAGCGTGAAATCATGAAAACCCTGATTCGAATCCACTGCGACTCCTGAAGCCGCATAGTAAATGTAGCCCGAAGAAGTCTTGCTATACGGCGATGGAGGCTCAGTGGTCACCGAAGCCATTGAGTCGACTGATGAAAAAACCCCCAGTCCCATGACCAGGGCCGCTACATTGATGAGTCGAAAAAACAGGCACTTAAAGCTTGTCACGAAACCTCCGGATCGACTCAGCAATCTGTACGGCATTCAGCGCTGCTCCCTTCCGGAGATTGTCGGATACGACCCAGAATGCCAGACCAGAGAGAACCGAAGGGTCCTTGCGAATTCGTCCGATCGCAACAGCATCACTCCCAGCAGTATTCAGGTTCATCGGATAGCAATCTAAAGCCAAATCATCCATGACCTGAACGCCAGGAAAGTCCATCCAAAGAGCACGGGCTTCCGCAGGAGAAATCTCCCGATCGAGCTCAACAAAAACCGACTCAGCATGCGAAATGAGAGTGGGAACCCGAATGGCAGTTGCCACAATGGGAAGGTCTGCCTGGCCCAAAATCTTGCGAGACTCCAACATGAGCTTCTGCTCTTCAGACGTGAATCCGTCTGCCAAGCCCTTTCCGATCCTGGGAATCAAATTAAAGGCAATAGGATGCGGAAAAACTGTAGCCTCACTCTGACTCTGAACTTGTCTCTGAAGCTCTTCCATTGCTGCAGAGCCCGCTCCACTCACACTCTGATAGGTCGACACCACCACTCGTTTTAGCCCGGCTCGATCCTGCAACGCTTTTAAAGCTAAAACGAGCTGTACGGTTGAACAATTCG
>JBDLQW010000147.1:0-8178 GCA_039800365.1 Pseudomonadota bacterium | reverse complement strand
ACTTCTCTGAGCTGTGACGGAATTTTCGAGCCGAGAGGAGATCGAGAAGCTTCACGCCGTATTCGTCGATCTCTTCGATAATGCGAGACGCTTTGCTGCTCAAGACGCTGTGAACCACCATCGTTCCGATGGCAGTCACGAGACCGAAAGCCGTAGCGTTCATCGCTTCCGAGATCCCGGCAGCCAGAATGGCTTGTCGCTGAGCGGGGTCAGCCAGAGCGACGGCGCCGAAGGACTTAATCAAGCCCGAGATCGTACCCAGAAGGCCCAAGAGGGTCGCGACATTGGCAATCAGCGACAGGTAGGGAAGATTCCGTTCCAGTTTGGGAATGACTTCCAGGCTTGCCGCATCGAGAGCATTCTGAATCTGCTCTTGGTCGCGTGAAGCGCGTTGCAGCCCCGATTTGATCACTCGAGGCAAAGCTGCGTTTCCTGAGCCGTTGCAGAGTCGAATGGCCCCATCCAGGTCATTGGCAAGAATGTACTTCTGGATCTCAAACATGAAGGCCGAGCCGTTTAAGCTGGCCTGGTTCAATCGCATCCAGCGCTCTAGGGTTAAACCCACGCTGATCGCAAACGCTGCCGCGATCAGCCACATCGAGAAACCGCCCTGCTGAAACGCTGTGCCGATGAACTGGATGAAGTTGCCCGATTCCATGGGTATCCTCTCTGTTATTCTTAGAGGATAACCGAACCCTGAAGGGGGTCAAATTTTATTCGAGGTGTTTTTGAATCGTCTGGGCAATGACGTCTTTGGGTTGATTGCCCACGAGTTGATCCACCAGTTTTCCATTTTTCAAGAAGATCAGAGTGGGAATGCCTCGAACGTGGAACTGGCCTGGGGTTGCAGGATTTTCATCGACGTTCATTTTGTAAACGGAAACCTTGCCTGCAAACTGATCGGCAAGAGCATCAATCGTGGGGGCCAGCATTCGGCAGGGGCCGCACCACTCTGCCCAGAAATCCACGACCGTTAGCTGGGTGGAGGGCAGAACCTCGGAAGCGAAGTTTCCATCTGTTGCCATTTTGACGTTCATCGAATTTGCCATAAATTTCTCTCGCAAGTGTGGACAATTCAAGGGTAAAGCTACGTTAATGCAAAATCCGCTCGACTATCTCATTCAAACTTCTCAAGAGTCAACGGCCATTCGAGAACAGTTTCTTCGCACTCAAGGTGAGGACCTGGTTCGCGCTTCGAAGCTCATCGCTACGTCGCTTCAGAAGGGTGGAAAAGTTCTGATCTGTGGGAACGGAGGGTCGGCTGCCGATGCTCAGCATTTGGCAGCAGAGATGGTGGGCCGGATGTTGATTGAGCGCCCAGGGTTGCCAGCCATCGCGTTGACGACTGACTCCTCAAATCTCACTGCCATCGGCAATGACTATGGGTATGAGTGGGTTTTTTCACGACAGGTCGAGGCCTTGGCCCGTTCCGAAGATCTTTTGATCGCGATTTCGACTTCGGGCAATAGCCCGAATGTGGTGCGCGCTGCCGAGGCTGCCCAAAAACGGGGCTGTGCCGTGGTGAGTTTGACGGGGGGAACCGGGGGAAGGCTAGCGCCTCTTTCCACGGTCCATCTCAATGTCGCTGCGGGCAAGAACTCCAGCCGCATTCAAGAAACCCATATTTTCATCATTCATAGTTTAGTGGATCTCTTAGATCGGTTCTTTCTTTCGGCAGGTTCTACGGCATGAACCGTGAGGTGAGCCGGATTTTGGCCGGTGTTCGCGCTCTTTTGCTTTTTCTGAATCGATTGATTGAGACGATTCTGCGGCGCTTGAAAGAAGCTCAGGATCGAGTGACCGACACGGTTCGCGATACCCTGCCTGAGCGAGCTCAGGTCAAGCTCGCTGTCATGCAGCGAGTGGCCGCGAAGGCCATTGATATGGTGATCGTCGTCTTAGTGGCCGCTTTTTTTTGGTATCCGATTGGGCCGTTTCTCGGCTTTTTTTACAGTCTGCTTGGTGACGGCTTTTCTCGCTTGGGCTTTCAGGGGCAAAGCGTGGGCAAGCGCCTGATGGGGCTCAGAGTCGTCAGGGTGGATGGTGCGGCTGTGCACTGGCGTGAATCGATCTTGCGCAATCTTCCGGTAGGAGTGGCCACTTTTTTTGCCATCATTCCTCTTTGGGGCTGGGTCATCTTTGTGTTGATCGGAATCCCGCTTGCCGGGATGGAGATTTTTCTAATGTTCCGGCTTGAGGGTGAAACCCGCTTAGGAGATGTCATGGCCGATACGCGGGTGCTGGAGCTGCGGCCGCGTCAGCGCTTTCCAAAATCTCAAGGGTGAAGCGTTTTGCTGGTTCCGTGGCACCTGTGAGGAGACGTCATGAGTGTAACCCTGGCTTCGGAGCATGATCCCAAACAAACCCTCTATCTGATCGACATCAGTTCGTTCATTTTTAGGGCGTTTTATGCCATTCGCCCGTTGACGAGTCGGCAAGGCGAGCCAACCAATGCCATCTACGGCGTGGCTTCGATGCTTCAGAAGCTATTCGACGAAGCTCAACCTGAGTACTTGGTCGTTGCTTATGACTCGAAAGAGCCTTCGTTTCGGAAAGAGCGGTATGCCGAGTACAAAGCCAATCGCTCGGCTCCCCCTGAAGATCTTGTTCCTCAATTCGCTCGAATCGATGAGTTGATTTCCTTGATGGGAGTTCACTCCTTTCGGATGTCGGGAGTAGAAGCCGACGATTTGATCGGCACCTTGGCTCGGCGCTGGTTTGAGCTCTCAGATCGTCATGAAGTGATCATTGTTTCTGGCGATAAAGATCTCATGCAGTTGGTCAATGGGCGCGTGAAGATGCTCGATACTCTGAAGAACGTTCTGTACGACGCCACGGCAGTCGAAGAGAAAATGGGAGTCGGTCCCTCTCAAGTTCGAGATTATTTGGCATTAGTGGGCGATAGCTCTGACAATATTCCAGGAGTGTCTGGCATTGGACCGAAAGGTGCTGCCGAGCTTCTTCGAAAGTACGGCGATCTCGAAGCAGTCCTTCAGGCGGCTTCTGCTGGGCAAATCACAGGAAAAAAGTCAGAAACCTTAGTGGCGCAGGCCGAACTTGCACGGCTCTCTCAAGAGCTGGCAACGGTTCGTACCGATCTCGAGCTTCGGGTGTCGGAACAAGATTTTCGTTTTCGCTTCGAACCCTCGGCGGAGTGTTTGCAGTTTTTAAAGTCGCTCGATTTCCATTCTTTGGTGGAGAAATGGCAAGCGCGCCGGGGGGGTGGTACGCGCGATGGGTTAACTCATGGCCCACGCCATGAGCTAAATCAGGACCCACGCCATGAGCTCAATCACGACCCGAAAGCTGACCCCAACTCGACACCTCGAGTGTCGAGCAGCGTTCCTGCTTCATCGGTCGAGGGCCAGGTGGATTCAGTGACCCCTCAGGGGGCTTGGGGCGATCCCAGGTTATTGGTTTCAGCTGAGTTTCGAACGGTCTTGACCGAAGAGCAGCTCGAGCAAGTGGTTCAGGAAATCGAAGCGGTTCGTGAGTTCGGCTTTGATCTGGAAACCACGTCCTTGAATCCTCGCGAAGCCGAGATCGTGGGGGTAGCCCTCTGTACGGCCGAAACCCATTCTTGGTACATTCCTGTGGGGCACCGAGGAACCGCAGTCGAGCAGCTTTCTTGCTCCAAAGTGCTCGAGCGACTGAGGCCTTATCTCGAAGACCCACGCTTTAAAAAAGTGGGCCAGAATCTGAAATACGATGCCTCGGTTTGTTTCGAGCAAGGCATTCGTTTTGACGGTGTCGGCGCCGATACGATGATTGCTGCTTATGTTTTAGATCCTGAAGGTCGGCATGACCTGAAGACTCTGGCGGCGAAGTACTTGAATTACGAAGTGCTTTCCTACGAGCAAGTTTGTGGGAAGGGCAAAGATCAGATTGGTTTTGACCTGGTGCCCATTGATATCGCGACTCGCTATTCTGCCGAAGATGCGTGGGTCGCGGTCGTATTATGGCGGCGTTTGCGCGAACTGCTTGAACATGAGCGCTTGATGGAGGTTTTTGCCAGAGTCGATTTGCCCTTGGTGCTGGTCTTGGCTCGAATGGAGTCGGTGGGAGTTGCCATTGATGAGGCATGGCTGCAAACGCTTTCACAAGAGTTTGCGCAGGATCTACGGCGAATCGAAGGCAAGATCGCTACCTACACCGTAGCCCCGATCAACCTCAATTCACCAAAACAACTGGCTCATCTGCTTTTTGATGAACTGAAACTTCCCGTTCAGGCGAAAACGAAAACGGGGTTTTCGACTGATGCGGCAACTCTAGAAGCGCTCGCGCCGCTTCATGAAGTGCCTCAGCTCTTGCTCGAGTACCGAGAGGTTGCAAAACTTAAGAATACTTACGTCGATCCCCTGCCTCAGCTACGAGACCGCAAAGACCATCGCATTCATGCCAGTTTTAATCAGGCAGTCACTGCGACCGGAAGGCTCTCTAGTTCTGAGCCCAATCTTCAGAACATTCCGATTCGATCAGAGCGGGGGATGAGAATTCGGCGAGCATTTGTGCCCGCTCACGGCAATGTTTTGATTGCTGCCGATTATAGTCAGATCGAACTCAGGCTTTTGGCTCACATGAGCGGAGATGTAGAGCTAGTGCGTTCTTTTCGCGCCAATGAGGACGTGCATCGGCGCACGGCCAGCGAGATCTACGGAGTGACTCCCGAGCAAGTGAAAGATCATCAGCGAGCAGTCGCCAAGGCGATTAATTTCGGATTGATGTATGGAAAGACGCCTTTTGGTCTTGCTCAAGAGTTGAAGATCTCTCGCAAAGAAGCTTCTGAGATGATTGAGCGGTACTTCGTTCGCTACCATGGCGTGAAGCGCTTTTTGGATGGGCAGGTGGCCCTGGCAAAAGAACAGGGCTTCGTCACTACGCTTCTGGGTCGAAAACGCGTGCTTCATGATATTCGATCAAAAAACCCCGCCCTACGCGCTAACGCCGAGAGAATGGCGATGAATACGCCGATTCAAGGCACCGCAGCCGATCTGATGAAGCTTGCGATGATCGAGCTAGACGAAAAGCTTCGCGACGGAGGCTTTGGGGCTCGGCTGATGATTCAAGTTCATGACGAAGTGGTTCTTGAGTGCCCTCAGTCGGAGTGCAAAGCGGTTGAGGCTTTAGTGGTCGCGACGATGGAGGGAGCCTTGCCTCTTTCGGTACCGTTAGTGGTGAATTCTGCGCACGGGGCGAATTGGATGGAGCTTTGATCGTTAGACCGAAGAAAGAGGTCGATGCCCCAGTCTCTTGAGAATTTCGGTGCGAAACCGAAACCAGGGCAATTCCGCCGCACGTTCGGCCGCACCCGCAACTCCGGGGGGAATGGGCAGGCGCCGGAACCAATCTTTGGCGTGGTGAACGGCCTCCTCGACGAGGCTCAGTGCTGAGTCAGTAGCTCCACTGGAGCTGGGTTGATGCGGAGGGATCCGTAACTTCAGGTCGAGCTCGCTTTCGATGAAAGCGCGGTAGTAGGGATAAGCCCACACGTAAAACTCAAGCACCGAGGGCAGATTCATGTCCTGCACCGAAGAGTGGATTTGAGCGAAACCCTCTTGGGGCGGTTTTTCGGCTGAAAAAACCAGTTTTGCTCGAGTTTTTTCCTGCCAGACGACCTCATGCTCACGCTGAATCGAGCGTTGGACGGGATCGGTTGGAACGATAGGATCCAGTTCCTCGGCTTGTTCTAAGAGCTCTAAAAGAGTCTCTTCGCCCAGCAGGGCAGCAAGTCGTAAGAGCGTTTGCCCGTGGCTTTTGAGGATTTCGCTTAAAAACTCTGCGAGGGTCACGCCAGGGGCTCCTTTCGTTCTTCAAGCAAGTACCAGGTCCACTCATAGCGTGCGAGAGGTCCGCTCATCGAGCAAGCGTCTTGAGAGCGTTGAACGAAAAGAACCAGCGATTTTTTTTCGAGCTCCTGAGATCGCGCGCTCGACTGTTGAGCGAATTCCTGAAGGCTCATTTGCTCTCGAAGTTCTCGTTCAATCCAGCAAGAGGGTGGGGTCATCGCCACTCTCCAGAGGAGGCGTTCCCAGATTCGGTCTTTTCGGGTCAAAGAAAGCGGGATGCTGGGTTCCGGAGAGCAGCAATCGGAAGTGCTCTCGCGCACGCGTTGGAGGCAATCTTGAGGGGTGCTTGATTGCATGAAGTGAGTACGTAGACTGGAGCTTGAATCGCCTTCCCAGGTCTGCGTTGCCTGATTCAGAAGGTCTAACCAGTACTCGAGTTGGCGAGCAGCACTTGAGTGTTCTGGCTGAAGGAGTACTGAGTTCAGATCATGATGAAGGGCGCGAAACAACGAACGAAGGGCTTCGAGGCGTCGTACCGGGTCGCCAAGAGCTTCCCAACGCGCTTGGGTTTGAATTAGCGCTTCGAGGGGACTTGCGACTGAGACCATTGCTTCAGGGCTTGTAAGAGGTTGGGGTCATCGAGAGCTTTAAGTGCCTGAGACTTGATCGCCGAGTCGACACGGTGACGAGGCACGGTGGGTCGAGCGGTTTGTGCGTTGATTTTCGCTTTTTGAAGCTCTTCTTCAGACCTCTTTTGCGCTGCCAACCGAGCGCGTTCCAACAAGCTCTCTTGAGCCAAAGACTCAAGAACGCACCAGCTTCGCATTTGGGCCGAAGCTTTTAGCGAACATTCGAGGTCTAAGAGCGAGACCTCGTACTCCTCTGAAAGGTACAAGAGTCCTTCGGCGAATTCAGGAAGCTGAGCCAAGAACTGCGCATCGGTTCGGGCAGGTAGCGTGGGTGCGGTCAAAATTTCGGTCTTGGGTTTCAAGCGCTCGTCCATAACGCTCCTTCCGCAGGTAGCGCTCGCGCCATACCGTGTCGAGCCTCGGCAGAAAATTCAGATCGCGAGACCACCCAGTGTCGCGATCCGAGACTTCCTAAGTTTTTCTCGAGAGGAGGCTCAAGTGCCTGGGGGGCTCTCTTGAGCCCGATACCCACCAAGAGAATGGGTAAACAGTGATGCCGATGCTGCCAAATAAAAAGACCGCACTCTCCCTGCTTGCCTTCAAAAATTCCGGCCTGAAGGCTTTTGCTTAAGGCGCCCTGCGAGTGCCAGTCGATCCAGCCGGCACAGCCCCGAGGAGGGGTCTCAGATGCCGAGAGCACCGCAATCCCTGCCGCATTCTTGCCCTCTTTGGCCAAGCGCAAGAGAAGCTGGTCGAAGGGCAGCGAAGATTCGGTGATAGGGCATTCTGACAGGCGTTTGGTCATGGATGTTTACGAGAAGCTTGAAGCCCCTCCTTCTTGATCTCCTCTGATCTTCGCCTGTTCCTGGAAGGAGGGTCAAGAACCCTCGTTCAGCTCGATGCCGTCTCGGGGGGCCTGGTTTCACGAGCGATCTGGTCGAGAATACCGTTAATGAAGCCTGGAGAGTCTGAGGCGCTGAATTGCTTGGCTAACTCGATCGCTTCATTGATGGTCACTGACGGTGGAATGTCTCGAAACGTCAAAAGCTCATGAACCGCCAAGCGCAAGAGATTGCGATCTAGGCTAGCGATTCGAGCCATTTTCCATTGAGTTTGAGTTTTCTCGATCAGGCTGTCGAGATTTTGGCGATTCCTCAGTGCGCCCGCTGCTAGCTCAGCGGCAAACTCACGTTGGCCTTCAGGAACTAAAAAGTGGGAAAAATGGGTCGCCAGTTCAGCTGCCAACTGACTGGGGCTCTGCAAGAGGGATTGAAGGTCAGCAGCAGGCAATCCGTCCATGCGATAGAGGATCTGTAAAGCAGCTTCTCGGGCCTGGCGTCTCGAGCCTGAGGATTTCTTTTTTTCGTGATCGGTCGACATGTGAGCGAGTCCTTGGGTGCTTGAAAGGCCCTTTAAGGCGAGTTTTTTGCCGAGTCTGTACCTGAGTTCGCGACAAAGGGAAATGCCAGAAGTGAGGGGTCTTGATCGAGGCTCGTCGGTTCTTCCGTTTGAAGATCACTGACAAATTCCTCAACGTCTCGAAAGTGCCGGTAAACCGATGCAAAGCGCACGTAAGCGACCGGGTCGAGGCGGCGAAGTTCCTGCATCACCATTTGCCCAATGGTTCGAGCAGGAAGTTCCTTTAAGCCGTAGCTCTGAATCTGTCTTTCAATTCGCCGAAGGGCATCTTCGGTTTGCTGCACCGTGATTGGCCGCTTTTGGCAGGATTTCTGGATGCCATCGAGCACTTTTGAGCGAACGAA
>JBDLQW010000146.1:0-4298 GCA_039800365.1 Pseudomonadota bacterium | reverse complement strand
CATCCCAGTCAAAAATCAGTGCATCCAGGCGTCGATCGAATTCTTTAGGCCAGGCTCCAAGCATTCCTCCCCCACGCTTCCTGCAAAACCCGTGTTAGCTCGTCGAGCCGGCGACTTTGCTGTTGACCTCGAAGAGCCACAGCGCGAAATCAGGAGCATGTCGCAAATCTCCGGTCAGGAACCCACGGGAAAGCGCCTTCGCGCATTAACGATCGCAGCGCTGGGCGTGGTGTATGGAGACATCGGAACCTCCCCCCTTTACGCCATCAAGGAGAGCTTTCACCATACTCACGGGCTTGAGCTTGCTCCTCACAATATCTTGGGAATTCTTTCTCTCGTGTTCTGGTCTCTGATGCTCGTGGTGACCGTAAAATACCTGCTTTTCATCATGCGGGCCGACAACCAAGGCGAGGGCGGAATCATGGCGCTTCTTGCTCTGGTCAGTCCCAAACTTCAGGAAACCGGCCTTACTCGATACAAGAAACTCATCATCTCAATGGGAATTTTTGGTGCAGCATTGCTTTACGGCGACGGAGTCATTACCCCTGCCATTTCCGTTCTTTCGGCGGTTGAAGGACTTCAAGTGGCGACCCCCGCTTTTCAGCCCTATGTCCTTCCCATCACAGTTGCGATTATTACCGCCATTTTCTTAAGCCAGAGCGTCGGCACTGCCGCCTTGGGCGCGGTTTTCGGTCGAATCACGCTGGTGTGGTTCTTAGCGATTGCTGCTGCTGGAATTCCTTGGATCATTCGCAGGCCCGATGTTCTCAGCGCCCTTCATCCCGCTTATGCGGTTGATTTCTTCAGGATCAACGGATGGGCGGGGTTTTGGGTGCTAGGCGCAGTGGTTCTTTGCATCACCGGAGGCGAAGCGCTGTACGCGGATATGGGACATTTCGGAAAACGCCCAATTCGTCTCGGTTGGTACCTCATTGTTTTGCCTGCGCTTTGCCTCAACTATTTTGGACAAGGCGCATTGGTTCTCGAAAAAGGCGCCGAAGCGGTCGAAAATCCCTTTTTCAGTCTCGTCTCAGGATGGCTCATTTACCCGATGGTGGCTTTGGCCACCGCAGCCACCGTGATTGCCTCACAGGCGCTGATCTCAGGGGCATTCTCGCTCACTCAGCAAGCGGTTCAGCTCGGTTATTTTCCCCGAACCTTTATCCGCCATACCTCTCGTGAAACCGAGGGACAGATCTATGTTCCCAGAGTCAATCGATTGCTGATGATCACATGTATTGCTCTCGTTCTGACGTTTCGAGAATCCTCGAGCTTAGCAGCAGCCTATGGAATCGCGGTAACCGCCACGATGACCATCACGACCATCCTGTTTTATTTCGTGGCTCGCCGAATGTGGAACTGGACGCTCTTTCAAGCTGGCATTCCCGTGCTGGGGTTTTTGTTGATCGATCTGAGTTTCTTCGGGGCCAACGCCGTCAAGCTCCTTCAAGGAGGCTGGGTTCCGATTGCCATTGCAGTCTCGATCTTCATTGTGATGTCGACCTGGAAGAGAGGTCGTGAAGCGCTGGGCGCGATTCTCTCTGAGAAAGCGATTCCACTGGAACATTTCATCGATGAAGTCGTGAGACGCAAGATCGTGCGTGTTCCCGGAACTGCTGTCTTCATGACTTTAAGCCGAAATGTTGCCCCTTCGGTACTTCAGCACCACATCCGCCATAATCGCTCGCTTCACGAGCGAGTCATCTTGCTTTCGATTGTTACCGAACATACGCCCGACGTGCCCGCGCTTCAGAAAGTGCGGGTAACCGAGCTTTCTGAGGGCTTCTTTAAAGTCACCGCGCGCTATGGCTACATGGAAACCCCCGACGTCTCAGAGATCCTGATCTTCGCGATGGGCGCGGGTCTTCCAATTGAGATTCAGGAGCTGAGTTTTTATCTGGGCCGAGAGAGCATTCTTCCTAATGGCAGCACTCCGCTTGCTTACTGGAGAAAGAAGCTCTTTATTCTTTTTTCCAGAAATGCCCGTCCGGCGACTGAGTACTTCCGCTTGCCCCCTGATCAAGTCATCGAAGTGGGCGCCCAGATCAGCATTTAAAGCTCTCTCAGTCGTGCTAGGCTACCGACGTGGCTGAAACCGTCCTAAGCTCACTGATTCGCTCGTTTCTCGATGCGCTCCAAAAGAGCATCCTCCCAGGCGTTTGGTCGAAGGGCGTTTCTATGGCTCGCTCGGGAATGGTCGAGCTTGAGAAGTTCTCTGATGAAGAGATCATTCTTCGAGTCAGAAATTCAGATCGACCAGTCAGTGCTAAGGTTCAACTCTGGCCTTCCGATGAAGATCACTTTTGCGACTGCAATGATAAGGCCGATCCGTGCTCTCATGTGGCAGCAGGGGTTGCCGCGCTAAAGACCGGCTCGCTTCAAATTGAGACGAAAGCAGAGGGCTCATCGACTAGTCTGCACGGGCAGTCACCCGAACCCTCGCTATTTCGATTGCGCTACCTGCTCATTCGCAGACAGCAAGCGGATGGCTCTGTGAGTTTGGGCTTTGAAAGACGGCTAGGTGATCAGCTCTTTCTAGACTCACTCGTCGCTACGGTCGGCGGTACTGACTCGGGTCGAATTCTTGGGCCGAAGATTTCTGCGACTCAGGAAGACTTCCGAATTGACTCGGCTCTTTCAGGATTTCTGGCTCGCTCGAGGACTCAGGAAGTGTTCGAGCGGTCACAAAGTGATTCTAAGTTTTGGGAGGCTCTTTTTCCGGCGCTTCGAGAACTCAGCTCGCTAGAGCTCGATGGCACCCCCGTCTCGATCGGTTCACCAACGGTAGGCTTTCATTTTAAGCTGCAGGATGAGGGATCAGGATTTAGGTTAAAGGTCGTGCCTGATTCTGAGGACTCAGAGATTTTTTCAAATGCCCTGATCCGCCAGGGCGCTGTGATCCGACGTCAAGAGCGCTCATCAATTCAAGCAAAACACCGAGAGCTGCTTCGCGAGTCAGGAACCTTTTATTCTTTCCGGCAGTCAGCCGAGCTTGTTTTAGATATTCTTCCGGCCCTTGAAAAAGCATTTGTCGTTGAAGTGCAGACCTCGCGGCTAGCTCAACTCACCCAAGGACGAGCTCGAGCCGAAATTGACTTTGAGGTTCAGGGTGACCTGACACTAGAGGTGCGCGCCCGCATCTCCAGCGAGGCGGAGAAACCAGGGCTCATGCCCGGCCAGAAACCAGCGCTCTCGCCCGGCCAGAAACCAGCGCTCTCGCCCCAGCACCACCCCGAAACCCTTCCCGATCGGGCAGCAGAAGCCCAGCTTGCACGTCTTCTTCAATCCACTTTGTTTCTCAAACCCGGACACCCCGCAAAATTCGTGGGACACGATGCTCTAGCCTTCGTCAAGCGAGCGCGCGACCTGGCGGCTCAACATTCAGGTGAGGTATTTTTATTCGGACCCGGGCTCGATCATTTTACGGTTCATGCGCCACTAAAGTTTCAATTCCAAGGCCATTGGAGTGGAGAAGTTGCCTCGAGCTTTCAAGCTGAATTCAGAACCGGAGAACGAGTGGCCTCTCCCGATGCCGTCCTTCGAGCATGGAGCGAAGGTTCCTCGCTCGTTCCCCTTCTCGGCGGGGGCTTTGCCCCTCTCCCCACTGAAGCTCTCGAGCGCGCGGGAGCCATTCTTCAACGGCTCTTTCGACTAAAGGAGCACCATCAGGGCCAACTGCCGAAATACGCTTCTGTCGAGATTCGAGCACTCGAGCGAGAGTCTCTCACACCTTCAGACCGCTGGAAGGACCTTCCCGATGTACTGACGGCAATTCCTCGTGCCTCATTGCCTCAGGACCTGACCGCCGAGCTGCGAGAGTATCAAAAACGAGGCGTCGACTGGCTCACGTTCTGCCGCGATACAGGAATCGGGGCACTTTTGGCCGATGATATGGGCCTCGGAAAAACATTGCAGTCCCTTTGCGTCGTTCGCGGGCGTACCCTGATCATCGCACCTGCAAGCGTTCTTCAGAGCTGGTCAGATCAAGCCAAGCGCTTTCGGCCATCACTACGGGTGCAACTCTTTTCGGGTTCAGGCAGAAAGCTGGATCCCACGGCCGACCTCACCATTACGAGCTATGGTTTGCTTCGTAGCGACAGTCTTTTACTCGACCAAGAGTGGGACGGTATTATTCTCGATGAGGCGCAGACCATTAAAAACCCTGACTCTCAGGTGGCACGCGCGGCTCATAGCTTAAGGGCACGCTACCGAATCGCACTGAGCGGCACTCCCATCGAAAATCGGCTTCAAGACCTCTGGAGCCAGATGGAATTTTTGAATCCTGGACTTTTTGGATC
>JBDLQW010000145.1:0-2843 GCA_039800365.1 Pseudomonadota bacterium | reverse complement strand
AACCGAAGCGAGGTAATACTCGACTGCTCGCTCACTCTCGCCAACCATCGACCATGCGAAAGAAAAAACGGGAGGAGAGAGACTGCTCGCATGATCAGTGATTGGCTCATAGTAATCGAGATTGGCCCGAATCACCTCAGAACTGAATTCCTCTGGAAAGAGAAAAGGAAGCATCAGAACGTCAGCCTGCTTGCAGATTCGAGAAAGGTTGATCTGCCGCCAATCGATCAGGCGACCCACAGGAACACGAAAAAGCTCACTCGGATCGAGCTTGATTGAATCTAAGTCAAAAAAGCCGGCAAATTGCTCGATCACCCCTCGATCGCCGGGAACAGGAACGACGAGCGCTTGAACAAATTTCCTCCAGGATTCAAACTCCTGCTTTTGAAGGCCAATCTTCCTTTCTATCTTGACCAGCTCGCGAGGGTCATTCTGCAAAAGCCAATCAGCGGCCCAAAGTGCTTTTTCGACATGAAAACGCGCCATCCAATTGGTGAACGCGTTATCATTCACATCGTGGTGATACTCATCGGGACCTACAACACGATCGATATGAATTCGATGATCTCGACTCGTCCCTCGCGAGACCCAGAATCGCGCTCCCTCCCAAAGAATCTCCACTCCATAACGAAGCATGAAGTCTGCATCGGCAGTGCATTGCCAGTATTTCCAAATTCCGTAGGCTACGGCGGCTGTGACGTGAATTTGCTGAGTACCCGTATAGACCGGCACCTCTTCTTTCAACGAACGAACCCAAAGACTCTGCGGCGTGACGTCTTGACCTGTCACGGTAGACTCCCAGGCAAAGCTTGCGCCTAAGCAGCCCGAATCGCGCGCTCTTTTTCTGGCACCATTGAGGGTCGCATGGCGATACTCCAACATGCGACGAGCTAGTGCCGGTTCCTGGAATACGAAGAACGGCAACATGAAAACCTCGGCATCCCAAAAAACATGGCCCTCATAGCCTCGACCCGAAAGTGTTCTGGCAGGAATCGAGACATCCGATCGGAAAGGGGCCGATGCTCGCAGGTGGTAGGAATTAAATCGCTGTGCCTCAGTCACTCCTCGAGTGCCTGCAAAAGAGACATCAGCGATTCGCCAGAACTTTCGCCATTCCCGACGATGCCGAGCCAGGCTTCGGTGCCAATCCTGAAACCGATAAGTCCGAGAGCGTTCGAGTCGCGCCTGAATCCAACGCTCTCGGGCGTCCGGGGCCATGGGCCGAGGAGCGTCGACGTCGCGCGAATCAGCTACTGTCACCACACGACGAATCCGCAAGATCGTTCCCGCTCTTAGTTCCGCCTGCCCCCCACGACCGACCATCCCCTCCAGATTCACTTGCGACTGAGAAGTCATGACGATCTCCAGCCCCGAGTTCTGGGTTTCAAGCTCAACGATCTCAGAAAGGGCTTCGACTCCCCGGTGATTCCATGGAGGCTTTCCTTGAGGATGAATCACGAGCAGATGGGGGTGTCTGAGGTGAAAATCGGAAAAATCGACCCCAATCTCATACTCCACTAAGAGAGAGGGGGCATCCGAGGAAATCTCGACTTCCTGCAGGAGCAAATCTCCTTCAGAGAGCGAAGCGACTCGACGTGAAACAATACGCACTTTTCCCTCTGGCAACTGAAAGGCCTGATCCAGATGCAAGACCCCCGAGCTCAAGTCGAGACAGCGCTGCACCTCATGGTCACCGCCTTCTTCAAAGGCCAAAACTTGACCACCACATCGCAACTTCAAGCGAAACGGAAACGGAAGCGAGACGAGCTCGGTCTCAAATCCCCCAGTGCGGGCAGGCGTATAGAGCTCGCTTTCTGAGTATGGCCGCCGCAGGGCCTTCGCATCATAGACGCCAGCAAGATAGAGCTCGGCCTGAGCGGATGGCAGCTCGATGTCTAGGCCCCCACGAACGCCTAGGGCACCATTGCCAATCGTGAAAATCGCCTCCATCTCTCGCTCACGAGTCGACTCGAATTTCTGTTGCTCAACCAGCCAAGCAGAATCTCTCGAACGGCCCCATTCATGATGCGCGAGCTGAAGATCTAAGAAATCCCGAAACACTTCGGGCCCCCCTGGAAACCAAGTCACCCCGTTCGGAACCCCACCAGGCTCGACACCCACTGAAACCGTGAGCGCCGATTCGAGCTCCTCAAGACGCATCAGCTGATCGCTGCCCGAAATGCCCCCCAAGGACCCGAATTCATCGCCAAAAATCACTACCTGGCTCAAAGCCACGCCCTGTTTGAACAGCACATTTTCAAGAAACCAGGCCGCAGAGTCGCCCTTATCTGTTAGCCCCAGCTCGAGGTGCTTCAGATCGGTGGTGATGCGAAGGTGAGGTAAGCCATACTTCAAGCCCAACTCTCGAGCCCTATGAATCAGCCACTCGAGGCCCGGCCGACCGTCTCGCGGCTTGAATCGCTCCTCAATCGCTTCAAAAAGCCGCTGGCTCTCGGCCTTTCGAGGCGAGGCCCATTCAGGTTGAGGGAGAAGATCGAGCTTTCTTCGATTGACTCGATTCAAGATAACAGCACTCTCCACGCCAAACTCGCTACGAGTGCAACTCTGAAGATCAATGGCCACTCGGTCGAGGGCGAGATTCTCATCAGCGGTTGCCTGGCGACAAAAACGCAACTGAGCTGCTCCCGAAGCATCGAAGCTGTAAACCTCAGAGCCCCGATGAGTGCATAAAGTCAGCCCAACCCGAAGCTGAGCCGGAATGTGATGAAGCAGCTGGGGTTCGATCGTCTCGCGGCTCGTTCCGCTCACCAGCGCCAAAAGCATTCCTCGGTCAAGCAATCCTGAAAGCGCCTCCCCAAGCACGAACAAATCCTCAGATCGGC
>JBDLQW010000144.1:0-8554 GCA_039800365.1 Pseudomonadota bacterium | reverse complement strand
CCGACTTGTTGGGCGCCCTGGCCCGGAAATAAGGCGATTGCAGATTGAGTCGTCATCATCGGTGAAATTCTCCTAGAGTTCGGATCTGGCTCGGGTCACCATCGAAGGCAAGTCGAGCCATAGGTGAGGCCCGCACCAAAAACATCAAGCACCACGACGTTTCCGGGGCGAACTTTTCCCGTTCGAACGGCTTCGTCCAGAGCAGTTGGAATGGTTGCCGCAGAGGTATTGCCGTAACGGTCGACATTCACTACGACTCGGTCCATCGGAAATTCGAGCCGATTCGCTACGGCTTCAATGATTCTCAGGTTTGCTTGATGCGGAATGAAGCAATCGAGGTCTTTAATCGTCAGTCCGTTATGCTCAAGAGCTTGAACGGCATAATCGGCTAAGGTCTTCACAGCGACCTTGAACACCTCGCGTCCCTTGAGTGTGATCTTGTTGGCTTGAAGATCAAGAAGCTCATGGGTGACCGGTTGCTTCGTCCCTCCTGAGGGGCAGATGATCAGATCAGTCAGAGAGCCATCAGCTCCGAGGTGGCTCGAGAGGATTCGCGAGGGATGATCAAAATCGGTGCGCTCCACGATCGTGGCTCCTGCTCCATCACCAAACAAGATGCAACTGGCGCGGTCCTGCCAGTTCACGAATGGGCTTAAAACTTCGGCGCCAATGACCAGCACACAGCGGTTTTGGCCCGAGCGAATTAAAGCGTCAGCCATCGCCAGCGCATGCAGGTAGCCCGAGCATGCAGCGTTGAGATCGATTGCTGCAGCGTTCTTGGCGCCAATTTTGTGCTGAACCCAACAGGCCGTGGAGGGCACCAAAGTGTCTGGAGAGCACGTCGCAAACAGAATCATGTCGAGATCTTCTGGGCGACGCCCCGCCATTTCTAGGGCTTGAAGAGCGGCTTTTGACCCCAGAGCAGAGTTCAACTCTTCGGGGTCCTTGGGGTCGGCGACTCGTCGCTCACGGATACCGGTTCTTTCACGAATCCATTCATCACTGGAGTCTACGGTCGCTGCAAGCTCGACATTGGTGAGAATGCGCTTCGGAAAAGCCGAGCCCGTTCCAGTGATGCGGCTAGCGTAAAGAGTAGGCTTCATGACGACCTCGTCGGGGATGGAGCGGGCGGGGGGCGGAGATTCTCTAAGAGAGCGTTCTCTAGCCCTTCGACCACCTGTTTGGTCTGAGCGATATGGGCTCGAATCAAAGCGTTACGAATGGCCTTGGGATTGCTTCGGCCGTGACAGATAAACGCGTAGCCTGCCACGCCCAGGAGGGGGGCGGCTCCGTACTCGGCATAGTCGAGGCGCTTTTTTAGGCCGCGAAAAATCGGTGCGGCTAAAATCAGCCCCGCTGCAGCAATAGGGCTTTTTCGGGCGCCTTCTTTCAAAATTTGAACGACTGCTGAGCCGAGTCCCTCGACGGATTTCAAGACCACGTTACCCACGAATCCATCGGTGATCACGACGTCTACCACGCCCTTGAAGATTTCTTTTCCCTCAGCATACCCTTGAAAACGGGCGATTTTATCAAAATGAGGAAGCTGATCGATCAACGCGAGAGCGGCTCGAGTGAGTTCGTTGCCTTTGCTTCGCTCCTCACCGTTAGACAAGATTCCAACCCGAGGGAGCCCCTCAGATTTTCGGTCGACTTGGGCGTAAAGCGCGCCCATCACCGCGAAGTCGCGAAGGTGTTCCGGCTTACAATCGACATTGGCGCCCACGTCCAGCACCACGCACCCATCGGCGCTCAGGGTTGGAAGAGTGACGGCGATTCCGGGACGCTCGACTCCTTTGAGGCGTCCCATATGAATCAGGGCAGACGCCATCATCGCGCCCGAATGTCCTGCGCTGATAAAAGCAGCTGGAGGGCGCGGAGAAACGCTGTTTTTGAAGTGCTTCCAGCTCTCGGCGGCCATGCGACAGCCGACGTTGATCGACGCTCCGGGTTTTTGCCGAAGCGACTTAATCGAGTCATGCATGTCAATGGAGTCGGGGGCATTTTCCCAACGTACTCCCGAGTGCGGGTCTTTTAGGGCTTTTCGGAGTGCTGAAAACCTCCGATGCTCAAGAATTCTTTCGCAGGCGTTTTGATCGCCTACGAGAATGAGCTCGGCCCCCTGCTTTTTGAGATCTTCCAGGGCAAGAACGGCTCCCTGTAGGATGGAGTGGGGGGCTTTGTCTCCCCCCATCACGTCCAGGATGAGCTGTGCCATTCTGGATTAGTTCGCAGCGACTTCGGTGGTCTTGACTTTCGGAGCCTTCACGAGCTCGCCGGCATAATTGCCACAAGCGCAAACGCGATGGGGCCGGGTCGGTTCGCTGCAGCTGGGGCAGTTCACCACAGTAGGGGTGGAGAGCTTGTTACCGCCTGCGAAGCGGCGCATGTTTCGACGGCTCTTTGAGATTTTTTTCTTTGGTGTTGCCATGGATGTCTCCTTCTTTTGCGCTGGCACGAGCTAGCGACTTGTTTTGCGCCGGCGCAAGCTGGCGATTTTTTGTTTGTTTCTACCTTTACTGGCGTCTGCCAGCGAAGGCTGGCACCGTTTCGGTGCCGTTATCGCTCCTGTCGTTCGGGTTTTGCCGTCGACCCGAGTTTAAAGTTTTTCAAAGCGGAAAATGCGTTGCCGGATTGGATCTTTGCACAAGCGCATCTTCCCTTGTTTTGATCCGCTCCACAGTGGGCGCAGATGCCCTTGCAGTTTTCACTGCAAAGCGGCTGGAACGGAATCAAGAGCTGTACCTGTTCCGTCAAGATCGACGAAAGGTCAATCATTTCTTCTGAAAGATAGGTAATATCCAGATCTTGGTTAACCGAGCCTTCGCCGTCGAAGTCGTGAGCATGGCGGGCGCGTCCTTGCAATTTTCCCACGACCTTTCCCGTCGTTCGACCCTGTTTATCGACATCGAGATGCGCAATTCCTGCCATCGAGGGATCGCGGCAAAAAAGAGCTGAAATCTGAGGAGTGCACGCCATCCTGAACGCGCTCGCGCAGCGGCTGCAAAAAAGCTCAATCTCGGTGTCTAGTTTTCCCTGAACCACCACAACTCCGTCAACTTGGCGCAAGATCAGGTCGCCGCTGAGTCTTCGTGTGGTAGGCGTGAGCGAGGATTCCGCGCCGCTTTCGTCAGCAGAGGCGATTGCATCCCAGGCCCATTTGTCCTTCTCAGTGAATCGAACTTCCGTTCCTAATTCGCTGATTTCATGAAGAAAAAGCTTCATCTCTTTTGTTGTTCCTTCGTTCGCGGCGGCTCTTTTGTTCAGGAGGTTTCAGATGTTCAGGGTTTTGCCAAGGGGGTTGCCCCAAGCTCTCCCCGAACGCCCTCAATTGAGGGGGTATCGTCTGACCAAAAGAGTCGCCGCACTCTAGCTGAAGAGTGCAGTGCGCGTCAATTCAGGAGTTCTGTTTTATTCCTGATCCGCGTGTCGTGAACGCCAGGGCTTGACGTTCAGCCGTCCGTTCCAAAGGTACTGAAACTGATGGGATTGATGCAGCCGAGTTTTCCAGCCCTGAGCAGAAGGAAGCGACTCGAGGGGATTTCGAGAGAGTGCTTCGAGAAACTGAACCCAAAGGGTTGGGGGTAATGCTTGGTTTCGATAATTGCGGCTCAGAAATTTCGAAAAAGTTTCGTGAAGCGTCTGGGCTCCACCGGCAAGCCCGCCATCAGAAGTGCGCCCTGCTCCTGCTCGAATTTGAACTCGAAGTGAGCCAAAAGAGACTTCCTGGGTGGAGTGCGCTGCTGGCACTGAGTCTGAGACCCAGCAAAGCCCCCGAGGATGAAGCTTTTGCGTCCAAAGTACGACCGAATCAGCGACATGAATGCCATCGGGAATGATCTCGATAAAAAGATCCGGCCTCCCGAGAGCAATGCCGAGAAGGCCGGGATTGCGGTGATGAAAGGGCATGGCATTCCAAGCGTGGGTGATTGAATTGGCTCCCGCCTTTAAAGTGCGGTGGTGTTGCTCGGGCTGGGCGTTGGAATGTCCAATGCTGATCGAGATTTTTTCGTCATGCGCCCATTGCAGGATTTTTCGCAGCTCGCTCCAACGAGCACTTTCTGGTGCTAACGTGATTTTCGCAATTTTACCCTGAGCAAGCTTTTGCCATTTTCGCAGCAGCGGTAGCGACGCTTTCAAAAGGCAAGAAGCAGGGTGGGCGCCACAGCAGGCCTGAGCGATGAAGGGGCCTTCCAGGTGAATTCCCAGGGGAAAGGCAAGCCCTGCAGTGGGGCCTGCGCGATGCTGCTCGGCGATCCAAGCCCCGAGACGTTCTAAGGCTGCTTCGATCTGACTTTGAGGAGCTGAGAGTGTCGTCGGAAGAAAGCCGGCAACGTGTTTTTGAAAAAGTTTTTTCGAGAGCCAAGTGAGTTGTGAAGAGGAGGCTCGCATCAGATCGATCCCGAACGCGCCATGACAGTGAAGATCGATGGCTCCGAGAGTGATCTTTGAAAGTGTGGGGATGGCTTTATTCTTGACCCTAGTCTTTGCTCGTGGCACCCCTTTGAGCCTAACATATGGCGACTTCACGTAAAATAGCTCCTGTTTCGTCCCGTTCATCTTCTTCCTCTAAGGCAGCTTCCTCGAGTCGAGGGAAGGCGAATGGGGGGGGGCGCCAAAACCTGGACTCCTCAGGTAGGGGCGCGAGTCGCTCCCGCTCGCTAGCCAATCGAGCTCACTCTGAGCCTGCTGCGGTGGCGCGGGGCCGGGCAGTTGCGATGGCAAGCAAGGCTCCGGCGAAAGGGGCGAAGGCTGGCTTTAAGGCGCTGATCACTCAGGCGTTCTCAGGAAAGTCTGGGGCGAAGCATTCGGGTAAACCGACGGGCAAGCAGTCGTCTAAGCAGCCTTCAGGAAAACCGGCTGCCCTGAAGCAATCTGAGACTAAGGGGCACTCCAGTTCTAAAGGAGCGTTCAAAGGGGGAGCGAAAACGGGAGCGCACCCAGCAAGCAAGTTGTCGTCAAAGCCCGATTTTAAAAAAGCAGGCAAAGAAACCTCAGCGAAATCTGCGGCCTTTGAAAAACATTCAACCTCAAAGTCTTCGACGAAGTCTGGGGGGGCAATTCGTCCCCCGCTTTCTAACCAGCCGCTGAGTAAGGGCTTATTTCAGACTGCGGCTCGTAAAGCACAGCCTCAGGAGTCGAAAGAGTCTGCTTCGAAGGCTGCCTTGAAGGGGGCTTCTCCTCAGGTGGTGAAAGATCAAGCCAAGGATCTTGCTTCGAAGGCTCAGCGACAAAAAGGGTCAGCAAAAGGAAAATCGGCGCAGCAGCTGGCTGCGGCAGCAGTGCAACAAGTGTCGGATCGTTTGGCGGGTCGAGTCTCTTCCCGAGTGGTGTCACTGGATGCCAGTGCTGAGTCGGTCTGTCGTGAGGTCGCTTGCGAAGGGTTAGGAACCACGGCCGGATATTGCCGCCTGCATTACATCAAAAACTGGCGAAAAATTAAGCGCAAGGAAGTGATTCTGCGCGAAGGAAAGCTCAACGTCTATATCGAAGAGCTGGTGGCCAAGTACCCAGAGAAGTATCTTGAAGCCATCCGAAATGATTTGGCCAATGATAAAGAGTTTGCCAAGGTCATTCACGATCTCGATCTCGACGAAAGTATTGACGACTTTGAGGGCGAGGGCTCTGAGAACGACGCGGTGATCGATACCATTAAGCGGGAATTTGAAGACGATAGCGACGCGTTTTAATGAGGCTCGGCAATACAGCGAATCGAAAGCGCATCATCAATGGCGCCTGAGCCCAGTTGCCCGAGTTCGCCATTAAAAATCCAGGGGAAGCGCGAAAAGCCGTAGTGCCAGCTGGCGCTCCAGAAGATTTTTGTCATCATCGAGAGCTGTGAGCTCATGGCGCTTTCTTTTTGAGCTGCGAGATAGTCGTCGATGGTGGGAAGCCTCCATTTGAGGCTCGATAATGGGGCCGTTTGAGGCGAATCGAGACGACAAGCTTTTTTGGCTTTCCGGTATTGGAAGAGTCCGTTCAGAGGGTCACTCCAGAGGAGTTTCGAGTTGAAGTCCTGCCAAATTTCAATTCCATCGGCGGTTCGGGTGATGAGAGCCCAATGAGGCTTTCGGCTTTCGCGGTGGCGAGAACAGTCGTGTAGTCTGCTCTCGATGTTTCCTTGAAGTCCGCATGAGGGAAGGCGGCTTCCTTTTTTTGAAACGCGGGGGCGTGATTCGGCGGGCTCCTGGCAGATGCCGGATCTAGGAAAAGTAGGAAAAACAGAAACGATAGAAAAGATGACGATGACCAGCAGGAGGGGCATGAAGATCATTTTTACCATGAATACCCCACACCAAAACTGGTCGAGCGTGTGCTGATCGGCGCTCCATCGATCACAATCTTTAATTGTGAGAGATCAGCTGAGAAGTCGATACTGCGCCTCGAAGTGGAGCTGCCTAATTTTTTGCGATAGCTCAGTCCCGCAGCAATTTCACGGTTGGATAGCTGGGCTACTGAAAATGAGGTGCTGATGGGGGAGAATTTGAAATAGCCTCCGACAGAATCGCCTGACTTGAGTTGATAGCGAATATTGGGAAACATCTGGGGGCCCATGAGGTTTTGGAAACCGAAAACCCCCGGCGAGACAAACATCGTAATGAAGTAGGCTCCCGTCATCACTGAGATCCTCCAGGGTGGGGAGACCTGAGGAAACGCATAGCCCACACGAACATTGGCTCCGAGTGAGCGTACAGTGGCGTGTTGAACACCAAAAGCCGTGGCAGCCGATCCGCTGAGTTGAGATGCGAACCCCAGGGGAGTGAAAAAGAGATTGGCTCCGAGATCGACGGTATTCGAGAGACGATAGCTGTAGAAGCCCTTGAGCGTGGCCCCCAATTGAGAAAACTTCGTACTAGCTCCCCCAGCTGGAGGTGTTTCATCGTAGGTGAAGTGGCTGATTCCGAGGCTTGCACCGAAGAAATGGCGCGAGTTGAGATCAGCTATTTTTTGAGCTTCCACTGTTTTTTCAACAGTGACTTTGTGGGTTTTCCATCCAGGAAAAACAATCAACAAGACCTCTTCTTCAACGTCGCCTGTGGGCGCAACCGCTGTCAGCGTGATCTTGGTGATCTCTGATTCGACCGGCGCATCGATTTTAAATTTCCGGATCGCTTCCTTGGTCTTTTTCGGGTTTTTGAACTTCACTCGAGTCTTCGACATGATCAAAATCACGCCAGGTCGCTTTTCAAGCTGTCCCTCGAGGTGAGCGTTTAAGGTGGGGCTTTCACCTGAGCTTTGTTCTAATTCGATTTCCTCGGAGTTGAAGGTAAGGCCTTTGATTCGGGATTGGTCTTTTCCGGCCGCTCTCTGGATTTTTGCGGTCAGTGAAAAATCGGCCACGGCCTCATTGATTGAAGAGAGGACGCCCACAGCTAGCGCAAAAATGAGCATGAGCGAGCCCATTTTACCCATGCCTAGCCTCGCATCGAGGAAGCATCGTCATTCGGGAGTATTCTGTGGCCGAGCAAGGGGCGGGCTTTGGTACAACTTGAGCTTGGTCGTTTTCTTCGTCGTCAGGGTTATCGTCGCTCGTTTCGGCGTCATCATCCTCGCTGGATTTTTCGTCTCGGTACATCTCGATTACCGGAGTGTCGGCCATTTGAGGGTGGTGTTTCAAAAAAAGCTCAACAGATTCTTTGAGTTTTTCCGTCTTTTTCAGCGCTTTTAAGCTTTGAAACTCAAGAAACCAAGCCGTCATGATTTGGGGGTCCTGAGTTCGAACTTGCTGAAAGGCGCTCAGCGCTTCCGCTGTTCGGTTTGCTTTCAGTAAGGATTTTCCACGACTCAGGATTTTCTCAGGCGTGGTTTCTTGAGTCAGGATCGCTTGGGCCTGGTTTTTGATCAGGGCTTGAGTGGCACTCTGAAACTCGGCTTTTTTTAAAATGGGAGGGGGCGGAGGTGCTATCGGGGCGGGTGGGATGGAGAGTACCGGAGTGAACTCGATTCCTAGGGGGCCTGTATCGATCGGTGCGAGTGCAGGCGTGGGTGGAGTCTCTTGCTGAGTAGGGGATAAGCCCAATCGCTTACGCCACATTTGCAGAACAGCCTGTCTTCCTTGGTCAGGTGTCAGTGTGGGGGCCATTTTGAGGCTCAGGACTTGTCCCATCCGGATGCGGTCTTTCGAGGTGAGCTCATTCCAGCGGGCGATTTGTCCTGATTTTTTCTGAGTGCCGTATAAGAAAAGCGAGATCTCGCCTAAGGTCAAAATTTCGCCGTCGATTCGGTAGGTCCATGATGGTGAAGGCCGAGAGTTCGATACTCTAGTTTTTTGCGAAGGTGCCGTACCCATGAGCGCTGGCAGGAGCGCTACGAGCGCCCAACGGCTCTTGAATCGCCGAAGTAGCGAGATGTCGCGAGAGTGGCTCTCCCGGTTTTTGGGGGTAGCTAAAAGGTCCATCGTGTTGGTGTCATCGGAATAATTTCGAGAAATCTGAATAAAATCTGCTCCCGCTGTTTTTTCCCCGCGATTTTGTCCCCTAGTTATTTCCTGGCGAATATGTCCTCTGAACGGGTTTTCTAACTCTCTGATTTCACTATTGAGATCAGAGAGCTG
>JBDLQW010000143.1:0-37320 GCA_039800365.1 Pseudomonadota bacterium | reverse complement strand
CTTGAAAGGAAGGTAGTAAGTGGCTCGTATTGCGGGTGTTGACTTGCCCAGAAATAAACGGATGGAAGTGGCATTGACCTATATCTTCGGAATTGGTCTCTCCACGTCGAGAAAGGTCTTGGCCGAGGCGAAGATCGACTTGAATAAAAAAACTGACGCGCTCTCTGAGGGCGAGGTCGCAAAAATTCGTGAGATTATCGATCGAGCCCTGAAGGTAGAGGGCGATCTTCGTCGTGAGACCAGCTTAAATATTAAGCGCCTTGTGGATCTCGGTTGCTATCGAGGGATTCGTCATCGTAAAGGTCTGCCCGTCCGTGGTCAGCGCACGCATTCCAATGCTCGTACTCGTAAGGGTCCTGCAGTGGCGATTGCGGGTAAAAAGTCCGTTAAGGCAATGAAGTAGTATTTTGGAGTAATCGCGAAATGGTGACAGAGCAAAAAACCGAAAAAAAAGAAGCAGCGTCCGCAGCGGCTGAGCCAGCTGTGAAGCGCGTAAAAAAGGGAAATAAGAACGTTGCGAACGGCTGCGTTCATGTTCTTTCCTCATTCAACAATACGATCGTGACGATTACGGATGCGATGGGGAATGCGATCGCATGGTCGACCGCAGGCGCCAAAGGCTTTCGTGGCTCCCGTAAGAATACCCCTTTTGCAGCGCAGGTGGCAGCTGAGGATGCAGGTCGCAAGGCTGTCGAAAATGGGATGCGATCGGTACAGGTTTTCGTGAGCGGTCCAGGTGCTGGTCGTGAGAGTGCCTTGCGCGCCCTCGCTTCCGTCGGTCTTCGAGTGACCTACATCGAAGATGTTACTCCGATCCCTCACAATGGCTGCCGTCCTCCGAAGCGTAGAAGGGTTTAATTATCATGGCTCGTTATATTGGTAGTGTTTGTCGTCTTTGCCGTCGTGAAAACCAGAAGCTTTTCCTCAAAGGGGATCGCTGCATGACTGATAAGTGCGCAATTGAGCGCCGCGGCTATCCACCTGGTCAGCACGGTCAGGGTCGGATTAAGTTTTCCGAATATGGTCTACAGCTTCGCGAAAAGCAGAAGATTAAGCGCATTTACGGTTTGATGGAGCGTCAGTTCCGCAGCCTTTTTGGTAAGGCTGACCGGATGAAGGGTATTACTGGGACGAACCTTCTAACCATGCTGGAGCGTCGCCTTGATAACGTGACCTATCGCGCAGGCTTTGGGAACTCTCGTTCGGAAGCGCGGCAGTTGGTCCGTCACGGTCATTTCGTGGTCAATGGTAAGCCAGTCAATGTGCCTTCCTTTCTGATCGGTAAGGGAGATGTCGTTGAAGTGCATCAGACCAGCAAGGGCGTAACCCGTATTGCTGCAGCGTTAGAGGCAGTGAAGCGTCGTGAGATCCCTCAGTGGATCGAGCTCGATGCAACAGCACAGAAGATTCGGGTTCGGGATCTTCCGTCTCGCGATGACATCACTGCGCCGATGGAAGAGCGCATGGTGGTCGAGCTGTATTCGAAGTAATTTCAAATAATTCGCGGATTACCGCTGGGTCAATGATTGGCCCGTCCACTAGTCTCGCATGGCCGAATCAGGATGTATCGGCGAGAGACAGTAAGGAGCTAAGTACATGCTGGAAAAGAATTGGCGTGATTTGATTCGTCCAAAGGCGCTTGATGTCGATCAGGAGTCGTTGACGCCTCATTATGGTAAGTTCGTAGCAAAGCCTTTGGAGCGCGGCTTTGGGTTAACCCTCGGAAACTCGTTGCGGCGGGTGATGTTGTCGTCGTTGCAGGGCGCTGCTGTCGTTGCCGTCAAGATCGACGGAGTGGTGCATGAATTTACTGCGATGCCGGATGTCAGCGAGGATGTTGCTGAGATCATTTTGAATCTCAAGGAAGTCCGCTTCCGTCTTCATTCTGAGACAGCCACGGTCGTGATTGAGAAGTCAGGACCAGGTGTTGTGACCGCGGCAGACATCATTGGCAGCGAACAGGTTGAGGTATTGAACCCAGACCAACATATCGCCACTCTTGGGAAGGGCGGGAAGCTTCGCGCCGAGGTGAAAATTGCTCGAGGCCGTGGGTATCAGGCTGCGGAGAACAATAAGTCGGATGACTTGGGAATTGGCTGGATCGCAGTGGATAGCTTTTTCTCGCCCATTCGTCGAGTGAACTACGCTGTGACTCAGAGCCGCGTTGGTCAGCGAACGGACTTCGACAAACTGACTTTGGAAGTTTGGACCGACGGTTCGGTTCAGCCCGAGGATGCAGTTGCATTGGGTTCTAAGATTCTGAAGGATCAGCTCTCGGTGTTCCTGAACTTCGAGGAGGAGCCAGAGCCCGTTGCTGTTGCGAAAGAGGAGTCGAGCAGCCAATTCAATCCTAATCTGTACCGCTCTGTAGAAGAGCTGGAACTGTCGGTTCGTTCGGCGAACTGCCTGCAGAACGCTAATATTAAGTATATCCATGAGTTGGTCCAAAAGACCGAAGCCGAGATGCTGAAGACCAAGAACTTTGGTCGCAAGTCTTTGAATGAGATCAAGGATATTCTTGTGGAGATGGGCTTGAGTTTGGGAATGAAGCTCGACGGCTTTGTTGCTCCGACTACTCCAGCAAAGGCTCCTGACTCGGATGTCGATGAAAATCGAGCTCTGGGTGAGCACGGTGCTGCGGAAGAAGACGACGCCTTGGATGACGTCGAGGATTGATCAGGATTTGAGTTGTTTTTGGAGATAGTGATTTATGAGACATTCAGTTGACGGTCGTAAATTTGGCCGGAATACATCGCATCGGCGTGCCATGTTTAAAAATATGGCGAACTCGGTGATTTTGCAGGAACAGGTTGTGACGACTGTCCAGAAGGCGAAGGAAATTCGCCGGGTGGTAGATCGGCTGATCACGTTGGCGAAGAAGGGGAACGATGCGTCGCGCCGGTTGGCTTTTGATCGTACTCGAGATCCAGCAGTGGTGAAGAAGCTTTTCGATACGCTGGCAGAGCGTTATCGAGGCCGTGCCGGCGGGTATACCCGTGTGCTCAAGTTGGCAGATCGTCGCTGGGGTGACGCAGCTGAAATGGCTGTTCTGGAGCTTGTCGATCACGCTGAGATCGTTCGTGGTAAGAAGGCGAAGGCCCCAGCAGCTGAGAAGAAGGCTGAGGCGCAGTCCCAGGTGGTCGATCCTCTGGCTCGTTTGAAGAGGGTGTTCTCTGGTAAGTCGGCGCGGAAGAAGACTTCGGAGGCTAAGGCAAGTAAGCCTGCTAAGGTTGCTAAGTCTGCTGCGCCTCGAAAGACTCAGGCCGGGGGTAAAACGGGGGGTAGTAGCTCCTAATTACCTCGAGAAGGTATTGATTTTAAAAGCCGGGTTGGCCGAAGAGGTCAGCCCGGCTTTTTTCATTTTTGGGGTCGTGCTCGGGGGTGGAGTGGTTACTCGAAGACTCTGTTATACTAACGGAGGATGGGCCAGTTTAGGTGCTATACCTCGATGGTTGGTTTGTGGTGGGGCGTTTGCCTCTGGGGTCTATTGGGCTCGCAGGGCTTGGCGCAACAGGTCTCTGTTAGCCAGGAGGCTGCTAAGATTCAAATGGCCTATCCAGGTGACAGCCAGGCAGGGGCCAGTGGCGGGTGTGGTCAGTCCTGTCTTTACCTGAAGGCTAATGATGTTTTAGCGCTGGAGGCTTCTTATCTCGTGGAGCTTTCTCAGCGGTTAATGAGAAGTTATGAAGCCGTCTCGAAGTCTGGTGAGGGGGCATCTGAGGAAAGTGTTGAGGAAGGTAAGGGCGCCCTTGAGAAAAATCTGGGTCCTTATTGTCGGGCACAGCGAATTGCTGTTTCAAGAGATTGGACGGGTGGTCCCGGAAAACGGTGTTTTTCAGGCTATCTGAAAACCGTGGCCCGGTCCCTAGAGCAGATTCGTCATTCGATGATCAAGAATTATCAAATGGTGGCGATGCTTGCAGATCCAGAGGGGGGTGCGCCTCCGCTCCCTGGGGCATTCGGTCCGGCTCGGCCAACAACCAGCGAGAGAGCACTCGCGGATCCGCGCTTTTTGGAGAAGGACGCGAAGCACGTTAAACTTTATCCTGATTTTCCGTTTCTGCCCGCTCTTGAAGCCATTGATCCAGTCGTGAAGCGCCTTGCTGGAATTGCAAAGGCAGCATTGAAACAGCGTCAGCAGCAGTTTGGAGGGCAGTCGAGAGCTGTCGAGGATGAGGCGTTGGCTCAGTGGTGGGAGCAATTTCCCCGGTGTCCTTCTCGGGATGAGTTTGCTCGTGTAGAACTGGCAGAGCGCTATCCTAGTCGCCCCACGGGCGAGAAGCTTCCTCGAATCATGGTTGATGCTCAAGGGCGAATTGAGATTGATGAGGAAGCGTTCAAGAAAGCGATTCAGGAGTGCGACCGAAAAAAAGAGTCTGCTTTTCGGGAATTTCCTCTGGAGCTGGTTTCGGAGCCAGTGATGGCGGATGCGCGCGCGGTATTGCCAGTAACGGCTGAAGCACGAGATGCATTTCGATCTGCACATGGGGCGCTGATGAGCGCCGTTCGCGATCAATTAAAGCCAAGTAAAAATAGCGTGGGAAGCGTTGATCATGTCACGCTTTTGGGGAAGGGAAAGCCGAGTCCTCAGGAGGCAGGTCGTCTGAGAGATTTAGCGGCGAGCCAGTCGAGTTCTAAATCAGGCTCAAGCTCGCGGGTAAAGTCGTTGTCTGAACGTCAAACCTCAGCGTTTTTCGACGACAACATCGGCCGCATTAAGGCTGCTGCGCAGAGGCTGGGCTCGTCCTGATCGAGCATGTCAGGGGGTCGGGTGAGTGGTGAGCGTTCACGGCGTTATTCATGAGGCGGGCTGGTGCGAGCTCCGGGCCGTGAGGGATTCTCGGCTTCTTTGCTGGCCCCAGAGGAGAGCCGAGGGCTGTGTTGGCAGGGGCTGTCCTTAGCGGTTGATCGCTTTTGTGTTTTTAGACGGCCTCTCCCCATTATGACCCCAAACTGCCAAGTGTCGAATTCGCCGTCAATTTTGCGCGATCCGAGCAAATGAATTCGTCTTGTGAGCATCGTCAAGGGCGGGGGGTTGTCATTGCTCTTACGTGGGGAAATTCGACCGAGTCAGAGTCAGGCAAGATCTATTTCTGAGCTGCAAGCGGACGTGGATTGACAGAGCCAATAATCGGAAGAAGCGTCAGCACCGTAGGCCGATCCATCCGAGTCAGGATAGATGTGATGACTTTGATTGTATCGGGCTTACGGCTAGTCCTCGTGATCATCGTGCTCGTAGTTCTGAGGAGTCGACTAGACTGCCCTGTGGGGGTTACTGCAGAGGCAATTCGGCACGGAGCTCGAAATTTGAATTGTATTGGAAGAAATGATGCATCGTGTTAATACGCCATCGATTTAAAGAATTAACCCAAGAGAGGTTTTCAATGAGGGTCGTATTTCAGGTTTTTTTGATTCTACTTGTCTCAATCGTTTCACGGAGCTCTGTTGCGGCAAGCTATGAAGGTAGCGAATTTGTTGGAAATTACGACTTGGTGGAGGCCCTTAGTGAGAAGGGGCTATCCTGCTCGCGTTTTTATAAACAACTGAGCATCATTCGCAATGGCTGCGTGGGACTCACTGTTAGCAACTATCACAAGACGAGCCCGGAAGAGATTGTTGGCTCTAGGGATAACTGGGGCGAGGGCCTGACTGTCGTGCATCTTTGCAACAGTAAACTTTCAGAGAAGAATGGATCACATGGTGGATCGGGTTACCTTCGTGGGAAGGTCGACTACCGAGGCTGGGGCGATCTGGAGTATCGTGAAAAGACCTGGAGCACGGCTCCCATTTTCGGAATTCCTTACGACTTTCACCCCCGCAGTTTTTTTCTCCGGCTTTCTTCTGATGGACGTACGCTCGTGATGAAAGTGACGGACAAGTCAGACAGTCTTGAGTGCCGGTTCAATAAGAAGTGATAGCAAGCGAGGCTGACAGAGCTCACTCTAGGTGCCTGAACCCTGCCTGATTTCGGGTCTCTTGTCATCAAGGGTGGGTCTCAGTTGAAAATAGTTCAGCACACCTTTCGATTTTCTAGTGGCCCGAAAAGAATTCAGAGTGCGGGAGCGGTATTCGAATCTACGAGACGGGGGCTTTTTCGCTGTATTGCGATCCTACTTTGGATTCTACCGGGCGGTCTGATTGTAATGGAGTCGAATGGCGAGTGACTGCTCTTGCTGCGTGATCGCTACATGAGCGAGAGCCAAACAATGACACGCGAAGCCCCCGGGGGTAGAGGGCGCTTTGAGCGATTGCGATACCAAGTGAAAGCACCGGTAGGGAAGTTTTCCTCGGTGCTCTCTTGCGAGAGGCTCGAGAGTTTCTGCTGTAAGGCCTCAACCGAGGCGCTCGGAACGAGAGCGTCGAATTGAATTCCGCCTGGCGCGGTAAATCCGTGGACGTATCTGGAGCCTGCGAGTGTTCCGGCCTGCAGAAGTGCTTGAGTGACCTGTGATCGAACCTTTTGTGGACTGTCGGTTCGAATTGTAAATCGCCACACATCGGCCAAGACTTTCGAGGCTTTCGAATCGACGGTTTCCGAATTCGAGCCTTCCTCTGAAGAGATGGGGATTAAACCGCCGCTGTCGCTCTCAGATTCCCCGAAGTCATCGGAGAAGTCCTCGGAGACAGTTTCTGCTCCAGAGGACTCGGCTGAAGTGCCCCCCTCCTGTGAGAGGGGAAGTTCTCCGAAGTGATAAGATTGAAATCGTTTTTGGATTCTTTTTTCGTAGATCGATCGAATTTGAGGGAGTCCTGAAAGCAAAGCAAAGGTAAGCATCAGACTCAGGGTTAAGGTAAGGGCCTTCGGCGATCGTATTGTTCTCTGGAAAGTAGGCCAGAAGCGCAGAAAAAATTCAGCAACCATTGGGGCTCTTGATGTTCCAGAAAAAAGCTGAATTTCATGTTGAAGTTCACTCGGCGCTACTGATCTTGGAAGCGATCGTAGGGACTCTAGAATCAGTCTGTAGTGTTGGTGCCGTTCTTTGCAGTCGGCGCAAGACTCGAGATGATCGTCGGCCGCTTTCTTCAAAGGAGGAGAGAGTGAGCCATCGAGGTATTCTGAGGAAGCGATGTTCCAGTCGAAGCAGTTCATGTGCGATCCCAGAGCCATTCTTGTAGTGATCGCAGAGCCTGTTGGTGTTGAACTCGGAGAGATCCCTCGGGCATTCCCAGGATCGTTGCGATTTCGCCATAGGGTAGCCCATATTTATCTCTTAGGAGCAAAAGCGTGTGATCCCGAACAGGGAGCTTGTGCAGGTACGAGTCGAACTGTCGGAGTTTTGCCGGAATGTTCAGATTCGCATCGAGCATCACTTGCTCTGAAGGGCTGAGTTTTCGACCGTACTTTTGATGTTTTTCAAAGAGTGTGGTCGTTGTCACTTGAAGGACCCAAGCGCGTGAGTGTCTTTGGTAGCCATACTCGGCTTTTTTAAGCGCCTGATCGATTCGAGCCCAAAGCTCGAGGTAAAGAGTCTTAGTTCCGACGTGATTCCAGAGTACTGAGTAAAGCAAATCGTAGGTGAGATCACCCCATTGGCGATGAAGATCGAAAGAGGGATGCGCCGAATTTGCAGGATCTCGTGGTTGATTCCGGCGATGATTCAGTCGGTTCCAGAAAAGTGAAATCGCCACGGGCTTTCGATTGCTCCTGATCGGGGTTCAACGCAAGTGTCGCTTCGAACCCGATGAGGGTCTACTTTTTTCGGAGTGCATGATTCCTTCAGACTCTTCGTCTGAGGTCGAGCCGATCTTAAAGTAGAGCTTCCAGCGATCGGGCGTTACTGAAACTCCAAACTGAATGCCCGCGGTGGGGAGCCAGATGGGCCTTTTTGGTTTTTCAATCAGCTGCATCGAGGACTGAGCCGGCGTTCGTCCCCCTTTTTTCTGATTGCAGGGTTTGCAGGCGGTCACGATGTTCTCCCAGGACTTCCCGCCACCTTGCACCACGGGAATCACGTGATCGAGAGTCAGTTGAGATTTCGCAAAGGCGTTGCCGCAGTATTGGCAGGTGTATCGATCTCGAATGAACACGTTCAACCGTGAAAATCGAATCACTTGTTTTTTCTTGGTCAGCGGCACGTAGGTTAAGAGCCTCAGAACCGCGGGAACACGGATCGTGAGACGAACCGTGTGCACCTCTTGGTCACTTTCTTCGATTACTTCGACTTTACCTTGAAATAAAAGTTGAAGCGCTCGTTGCCACGAGACGATGTGAAGAGGCTCAAACGAGGCGTTAAGGACTAATGCGTGTCCCATAGAACCATTATAATGAAATCCGATGGAAAGCTGCAATCCCGCTCCAGCAGGGGCCAGCAACGTGTTAACAGTTTAGACACTGAGGGCAGGCGTTCGGTTTTCGGGCGACAAAATCTCAAGCAAGGGGCTGTCAAGATGCTGACGCAAGGGTGGCTGAAGTTTTGCCATTTCGGTAAGGACAACTTAAACGGGATTGGGGCGAGGGTTTTGCCTGCGCTTGCCCTTGGTGGGCTGTTCTTGACTGGCGGCGCTTGCACGAAGGGGGGGCATGCCCCCGGTCAAGCGAAGCCGTCGGCTACCGAGAGCGCCAAGGTCACTCAAAACCGGGGCCAGGCCGGGCCCTTGGCAAAGGCACCTGCGATTCGTTTAGAGTCGATGGAAGGGCCGTGGGTGGAACTGGAGCAATTCAAGGGAAAGACGGTTTTAGTGCATTTTTGGGCCAGTTGGTGCCCTCCCTGCATTCCTGAGTTGCCTCAGATCATTGCTTTTGCGGATCAGGTTCGTGAAAAAGGCTGGTGGGTGCTTGCGGTTTCAACCGATACGGACTGGAAAAAAGTCAAGACAGCGCTGCCTCCGGTCTCGGGCCTTCCCTCGAACTTTCGGGTGCTTTTAGACTCTCAGTCGCGTGTGGCTGAGGCCTATGGCAGCTTTATGTTTCCCGAGACCTATCTGATCGATGGTGAGGGAAACATTCGGCAAAAATGGGTGGGCCCTCAGAACTGGGAGCGCCTTACCTCACCGGGAGATGGCTAAGTCTTTGACATGACAGCCTCCTTTACAGTTCTGTCAAAATCTTGAACTTTTCTCTCAATTCCTGACTAAAATAATCCGAGAAGGGTTTTGAGAGGCAATGACCATGATTAATTGGGAAGAACTGCGGCATATTCACGTCATCAGAAAACTTCAGAGCATGATGTCGCTTTGGTTTCAGACGGATATTTTTTTCGTAGATGAGCGCGGACAGGTAAGAAATTTTGATCTCTTGGAAAAAAACCGCGATTTCAAAAATCCGTTGAGCGCTGTTTTGCTGACCCATCAAAAGGGCCGCGAGCTGGTGTTTCAGCATGCTCTTGAAATGAATGAACGAGCCTTTCGGGGGGATCGCGCCTCCTTCTCGGAGCAAGGTCCAGTGGGATGCGAGCATGTAGTCGTGTCTCGAATTGCTGTGGATCAGGAGTTCTTGGGTTCGGTTTACGCATTTTGCTACACCGAACGAGCCGTCAGCGCTGAAGCGCGCGAGCAAGCCAAGGCAACTGCCGTACAGCTGGGTTTCGATGCTGAGCTCTTCGATCGCGCGGTCTCTGGCCTCAAGATTCTGACAGCGGGAGAGAAAAAATATTTTCATGAGCTGGTAGAGCTTGTCGCGCAAGAGATTGTGGCGTTTCACACAGAGATCTCGAAGCGTGAAGAGCAGATTAGCGCGCTCAATAGTCAACTAGGTACCCGATATAGCTACGACTCGATGATCGGAAAATCGAAACCGATGCAAGATCTGTATTCCTTGCTCGATAAGATTCGAGCTTCGGAGTCGACGGTGCTGATTAATGGCGAGAATGGAACCGGTAAAGAGCTGATTGCCCGGGCCATTCATTTTAACTCAGGCAGAAAGGCTGCTCAGTTCGTAACAGTCAACTGTTCGGCCTTTAATGAGAACCTGCTCGACAGCGAGCTTTTTGGGCACGTCAAAGGGGCCTTTACTGGAGCGATTCGCGACAAGAAGGGCCTTTTTGAGGCGGCTGATCGAGGAACGCTGTTTCTCGATGAAATCGGGGACATGTCTCCGACCATGCAGGTCAAGCTGCTTCGTGTGCTTCAAGAGGGGACCCTGATTCCGGTAGGAGGTACTGATCAAAGAAAAGTGGATGTGCGGGTCGTGGCTGCGACCAATAAAGACCTTAAAGAGATGATCGAGCTCGGCACTTTTCGTGAGGATTTGTACTATCGGATCAACGTCATCAATATCGTCGTTCCGCCGCTTCGAGATCGAAAAGAGGATATTCCCGTTTTAGTCGATCACTTCCTCGCTCGTGGTTGCAAGGAAAAGGGCGTTGCGCTGAAGGGTTTCGCCAAGCGAGCGATGGAGAAGATTTTCGATTATCCGTGGCCGGGGAATATTCGTGAATTGGAGAACGAGATCGAGCGGGTGCTCGTGCTGAGCGGTGATGATGCTCGAATTCCTTCTGAATTGTTGTCTCAACGGATTCGCGATTGGGGCGAGAGCGCGAAAGTGCAAGGGGTTCGTGTAGCAGGGAAGCTCAAGGATGCGCTTGAAGAGCTTGAGAAGACGATGATTCGCGAGGGGCTTCGTCGTACCAACTGGAATAAGTCGCGATTGGCCAAGGAGCTGGGGATTTCTCGTGCCGGCTTGATCATGAAAGTCGATAAATACGGCCTCGATAAGCGCAAGATCGCTCGGCAGGGGGCTGCTTGACGCCGATTCTGGTCGTTTGATTTTTTTTAATTCCTGTATCGAGGGTTGATCCTCGGCGGGTAGGGGGGTAATTCCGAGGAATGACCCAAACTACTCCAGATCGTCTTCGGGAATTGGCTGAGCGAGAACGCCTTGCGGAAGCAGGCGGCGGCTCGGATCGAATCGCCAAGCAGCATGCTGCAGGCAAACTTACTGCGCGCGAGAGAATCGATCTTCTTTTGGATCCGGGCTCGTTTGTTGAGCTGGACAAGTTCGTCACTCACCGATGCACGGACTTCGGGATGCAGGATCAGAAGATTCTGGGCGACGGGGTCGTGACGGGCTACGGTTCGATTGGTGGCCGAAAGGTCTACCTTTATTCGCAGGACTTCACGGTCTTTGGTGGCAGCCTCTCGGGGGCCCATGCTTCGAAAATCTGTAAAGTCATGGATCTCGCGCTAAAAAGCGGTGTTCCGGTCATTGGCCTCAACGACTCAGGGGGCGCTCGTATTCAAGAGGGTGTCGAGTCTCTGGGAGGATATGCTGAGATTTTCTGGAGAAACACTCAGGCCTCAGGAGTGATTCCTCAAATTAGCGTGATTTTGGGGCCAAGCGCAGGCGGAGCCGTGTATAGCCCCGCAATTACCGATTTCATCTTCATGGTGGAGTCGAACTCTTACATGTTCGTGACAGGTCCTGATGTGATTAAGGCCGTGACCCATGAAGAGGTCTCGAAGGAAGCCTTGGGTGGGGCCGAAACCCATTTTGAAAAAAGTGGCGTCACTCACTTCGTGCGATCTGACGAGCGAAGCTGCCTACACTCGGTACGCCAGCTTCTGTCTTTTTTGCCGTTGAACAACTTAGATGAGCCTCCGGTTAAGGTCACTCAGGATCCTGTTGACCGCCCCTGCTCGCGCATTCCTCAAGTGATGCCCGAGTCGTCGAATCAGCCGTACGATGTACGAGAGGTGATCTCCGACGTTGTTGATGATGGCGACTTTCTAGAGGTGGCTGCCGGTTATGCTCCAAATATCGTCGTGGGGTTTGCGAGGCTGGGCGGCCGCTCGGTAGGCATCGTCGGCAATCAACCAGCCCATTTGGCGGGCTGTTTAGATATCAATGCATCGATGAAAGCGGCACGGTTCGTTCGGTTCTGCGACGGTTTCAATATTCCTCTCGTCACTTTGGTCGATGTGCCCGGGTTTTTGCCAGGCACCTCTCAAGAGTATGGAGGGATCATCAAGCATGGAGCAAAGCTGCTTTATGCCTACGCCGAAGCGACGGTGCCCAAGCTGACTGTCATTACTCGGAAGGCTTACGGTGGGGCCTATTGCGTCATGGCGTCGAAACATTTGCGCTCAGACTTTAACTTCGCTTATCCGACGGCGGAGATCGCTGTGATGGGTCCAGAGGGAGCGATCAATATTTTATATCGACAGGAGATTTCAGCAGCAGAGCGCTCTGGAAAGCTCGATCAAGAGAGGTCTCGTCTCTTGGAGCTTTATCGTTCTACAGTTGCTCATCCCTACAAGGCCGCTGAGCTGGGATATGTTGATGAAGTGATTGCTCCAGAGGAAACGCGAAGACTTTTGATTCAAGGCCTTCGAATGTTGGAGGGTAAGCGTGAGCGCGGCCCTTCTCGTAAACATGGGAATATTCCACTATGATTCAACCACGTGAGCCTGTTCTCATCGCTAATCGAGGTGAAATCGCGATTCGTATCGCTCGAACGGCGAAGCTATTGGGGTTTCCGACGGTGGCGGTTTACTCCGATCCTGATCGTTTTTCTGAACATGTTCGCGCCTGTGATCAGGCCGTGTATCTCGGTGAAGCCGCGCCATCTGCCAGCTACCTGAATGTCGAGAAGGTGATTGCTGCGGCCAAGAAAACCGGGGCTCGTTACATTCACCCTGGTTACGGATTCTTGAGCGAGCGGCCTCACTTCGTAGAGGCATGCGAGAAGGCGGGCTTGGTGTTTGTAGGTCCATCAGCCGAAAGCATGCGTCTGATGGGTGATAAAATCACGGCGAGAAAGACCGTGGATTCTTTGGGTGTGCCTCGAGTTCCTGGAAGTGCGGGTGCAGTGTCGTCAGCCGAAGAGGCAATTTCTTTCGGAAAACAGGTGGGATTTCCGATCTTGCTCAAGGCAACTGCGGGCGGCGGGGGAAAGGGGATGCGTCGGGTCGACTCTGAAAAAGAAGTCGCAGCTGCTCTGGAAGGTGCTTCAAGAGAGGCCTTGGGAGCATTCGGTGACGGTTCGATGTATGTTGAAAAGCTGGTTTTGAAGCCTCACCATGTCGAGATTCAGGTTTTTGGTGATGGTCGGGGTGGAGCCATTCATCTCGGAGAGCGTGAGTGCTCGATCCAGAGGCGGCATCAGAAGGTTTGGGAGGAGTCGCCGTCTCCGATCCTCGAGCGTTTTCCGAAGACGCGAGAGAAAATGTGTGAAGCAGCGATTCGGATCGCTTCGAGCGTGAAGTACGCTGGAGCGGGTACTTTCGAATTCATCGTGGACGAGGAAGGCCAGTTTTACTTTCTGGAAATGAACACCCGTCTTCAGGTGGAGCATCCTGTGACAGAGCTGGTTACTGGGGTTGATCTGGTTGCTTGGCAGCTTCTATTGGCAACGGGCGAGTTGAAGTTACCTCAGATTCCCCTAAGAAAAGGCAGTGCCATCGAAGTTCGGCTTTATGCTGAAGACCCTCATCATTTTCTGCCTGCGCCAGGGCCCATTGGCGCAATTGCATTGCCCTACGGACCCTTTACCCGCGTCGACACGGCTTTTACCGGGCCGGGTGAGGTCAGTCTCAATTATGATCCGATGATTGCTAAGATCGTGGTTTGGGCCCCCACTCGCGCTGAAGCGATTGGCAGAATGCGGGTGGCCCTCGATGAAACCCGTGTGGAGCCACCCAAGAAAGCCGATGGAACCGCTTTAGGGTCGCTCAAGACGAATCTGTCATTCTTGAAGCGCCTCGTTCGGTTGCCGGCGGTTCTCGAGGGCGATACGCCCACCGATTTGATTGGCGCGCACCCAGAATTGACGGCGGAGCCACCATCCGGAGGGCTATCGCTTTCGTTGGAAGGGGCGGTGGCGACGTCGCTTTACCAACTCATTGAGGAGTTAGAGGCGGATACGGTTGGAGCGGGGCCTCAGTCTCGAGGTGCTGATTCGACTGCTTGGCGCCAAGTGGCGCTTCGTGAGGGGGTTCGATCGTGAGTGCCTCGATTTCTGGAAAGCTGGGGAGTTGGGATCTCGAATGGCTTTCGATTCCTCGGGGGCGTGAGGGATCTGCGCGTGTTCGCGTCGGGAAGCAAATTTTCGAAGTGACTTGGAGGAAGGATAGCCACGGTGTTTGGGTTGAGTTTCCTCACGGAACCTTTGGGTTTGATCTTCTTGCAGAGCGAGACGAGGAGGGAAAAACTCTGTATCGCCTGAAGTCGCGCCAAGGTCTTGAGAATCAGGTGGGTTTACATTTTGCTCGGGCAGGGGAGGCAAACACGTCGGGCAGTGCTGAAAAAAAGAAAAAGTCAGTGCGTGTGCGCGCCCAGATGCCCGGAAAGATTGTTCGCGTTCACGTGAAACCTGGGGATTTCGTTGAGAAAGACCAACTCCTGTTGGTGATGGAAGCCATGAAAATGGAGAATCCAATTAAGGCTTCTCAAGCCGGTCAGGTCGCGAAACTTGTGGTAACTGAAGGGCAGGCCGTTGAGACGGGGGCCGAGCTGCTGACTTTAGGAGAGTCTTCGTGAGTGACTCGAAAAAGGGAAAAAATTCGGGATCATCGGCGCCTTTTTTTCAAACTCGATCTGGAATCGAAGTGCGGGAGAGCTATGGACCCGAGACCTCGCCTTGGCTGAGCGCTGCTCAAGAGCGAGATTCGCGATTGGGGCAGCCAGGTCAGCCGCCGTTCACTCGTGGCGTCCAGAAAGATATGTATCGCGGCCGACTCTGGACCATGCGCCAGTATGCAGGGTTTGGTACGGCCGAAGAGTCGAATCAGCGTTACCATTATCTTTTGTCTCAGGGCACGATGGGGCTTTCAGTAGCTTTCGATCTGCCAACTCAATTGGGCTATGATCCTGATCATCCTCGCTCTTTAGGAGAAGTGGGAAAGGTTGGGGTCTCACTCGCGACGCTCGATGAAATGAGAACGCTGTTTCGCGGGATTGATCTTGCCAAGGTTTCTACGTCGATGACGATCAATGCCACGGCATCGATTCTGCTTTCTTTTTATGTTGCAGTGGCTGAGGAGCAAGGAGCTCCCGCATCAGAGCTCAGAGGAACGGTTCAAAACGATGTTTTGAAAGAGTACGTTGCTCGTGGAAATTTCATCTATCCCCCGGAAGGGGCGCTTCGGCTCACCACGGATATGTTTGACTGGTGTTCGAAGCATGCACCGAAATGGAATCCGATTAGCATCTCAGGCTACCATATTCGCGAAGCCGGTTCGACAGCGGTTCAGGAGTTAGCCTTCACTTTCGCAGATGCTATTGCTTACGTGCAAGCAGCGGTTGACCGCGGACTTTCGGTAGACGCCTTCGCGGGTCAGCTTTCGTTTTTCTTTAATGTTCACAGCGATTTTTTCGAGGAAATTGCAAAATTTCGTGCAGCTCGGCGAATCTGGGCTCGAATCATGAAAGAGCGTTTCGGAGCGAAAGACCCTCGTTCGTGCGCGCTTCGGTTTCACAGTCAAACAGCCGGCTCGACCTTGACGGCTCAGCAGCCTCAGAACAATGTGATTCGCGTCGCGCTTCAGGCCCTTTCGGCAGTTTTAGGGGGAACTCAGTCGCTTCATACGAATTCATTCGATGAGGCATTGGCTTTGCCGACCGAAGAGTCGGCGCGGGTGGCCCTTCGGACTCAGCAGGTGATCGCCTATGAATCGAACGTCACCCAGACGGTCGATCCGTTGGCGGGAAGTTGGTTTGTTGAGTCGCTGACTGATGAAATCGAGCGTCGAACCTGGGCTTATCTTGAGGAGATCGAGAAGCGTGGGGGCACGGTTGCTTGTATCGAGTCGGGTTACATTCAGAACGAGATCTTAGATTCAGCGTATCACGATCAGCAGGCGATTGACGCGGGTCGAATTCGCGTGGTGGGCGTGAATTGTTTTCAGGATCAGCAGCCTGGAGCGAAGATGGAGCTGATGAAGATTTCTCCCGAAGTAGAGCGTCGCGCGATCGAGCGAGTACGAGCTTATCGGCTTGGACGGTCGGTCTCGAGTTATGAGGCTGCCATTCGTGCCCTGAAGGATGGCGCGCGAGAACGGGATAATCTGCAGGCCTTAGTTCTTGAGGCCGCTCGCGCTCAAGCAACTTTGGGAGAGATCGCCGACGCGCTTCGTGCCGTCTTCGGCGAATTTAAAGAGTACTCGGGCTTCTAATTCTCGCGACTCTAATTCTAGCGACTGGGGCAGCGATTCAGGAATTCTCGAGCCGTCAATAGCGGGATTTGTCTCTCGCCGATTGCCTGATGAAGTCGCATGAGATGCCCGTAGTGAACGAAGGGCTCGACACCTGCGGCTCCGGGTGCTTGGTCTGGGCATTCAGGTCCAAGAAAATTCAAGGGAGCGTTCAGGTCGCTGCCAACGCTGATGGATCTTGCAGTGAGGCGCGATGAGGTGACTCGTAGCTGATCGAGATAAGCCGAAAGACCTGAGTGACAGCCGGGGTTTTTTCTTCGAGTGTTTCCGAGCTCGTCTTCGCTTGGAATGAGTCCCACGATTCCCTGATGGTGTTTCAGGTAGTCGAGCTGCTCGGCGGTGATTCCTCGTTCACCCGGATAGTACTCGCGTAGCATGGTATGGGTGAACAACGGAACTTGATGGTGCTTCTGAAGCAGCGACTGGATGTCCCTCAAGGAAGCCTGTGACGAATGGGCGAGGTCGATCCAAATTTTCCTGTCGATCATCTTTTCGATGAAAGTCTTTCCAGCGGTGCTGAGTCCGTTTGGGTTTAAGAGTTCGCCAGCCAGTCCTCGAGGGGAACGCCACGAGCTCATCCAGCCCCTGGGGTTGATGATCGCTCGAATGCCCGGCAAGAGGGCTGCACCTCCGATCCAGTCGTCGACAAAGTGAAGGGGGGTTAAGATGGCGATCGGGAATTCGGCAAGCCAGGCATCGAGTGGGGTTTGCGGATCGAGGGCATCGGAGGCTCCTTCGAGAGAGAGGAGGAGCACACGCTGATTTTTTTCAAGCAGTGTTCGGGCCTCCTGGCAATTACGAGCCAGTGCCCAGTGGGGATGCGACTCAATGAATTTTTGCGCTTCTTGGAGTTGGCGCCTCAGAGCATCGTTTGCGGTTCCGCGGAAAAAAGGATGGGTGTAGAGGGCGGCTACTACCAGCGAGTAAGGAGAGGCTTCGAGACTTTCAGGATTGATGCGCGAGTGCACGCGGTCGCTCCAGGTCTTGGCACGAATGGGTTGTTCGAATCCGCCTAAAAGCGAGATGCCTGCCGCTTCAAACATAAAAAGGTGGGCGTGTAAGTCGACTGGGCGATCGAGTAGCGACTCGGGAGTTGCAGTAGCAGGGTGGATCGAAGCTGCAAACGCGCCAGAGCCGAAAAGCGTGAGCGATAGTAGGCTGATCATCCACGGAACTAGCGCATGGCGAGGGATCACGGGGTGCCGAAGACCTTTTGAACGATTGCGAAGTGCTCGGGGGTTCCGACTTTTTTTGCCGCCTCTGAGACGTCAGGGTTTCGGTACCTGGCAAGACTCTCGCTTTTAAGTTTCCGACTACGCTCGGCAGCTGAAAGAATGATTTCTGGTGCGATTCTTCCGTCTTCGAGAGCGTGTAGAAGTGCCTCATAAGCCGTTCGTGCCGCAGCTTCACTTCGATAGATCAACAGATCGCAACCTGCCTCGAGAGCTAATCGTGGGGCCTCTTTTGCGCCAAAATGGTCGGTGATTGCGGCCATTTCCATGTCGTCGCTGATGATCACTCGCTGGTAGCGCAGCTCTTCTCGCAGCAGGGCTCTGAGAATTTTTGGCGAAAGAGTGGCTGGAAAGTCAGGATCGATCTCTGGAAAGAGAATATGGGCACTCATGACCATCGAGCATCGAGACTTAAAAGCCTTGGTGAAAGGTCGAAATTCGCGCTCTCTTAAGGTGGACAGTGGTGTGGTGACTCGAGGAAGAGAGAAGTGAGAGTCGACGTTCGTGTCTCCATGTCCAGGGAAGTGCTTCACGCAGACTTGTACGTGATTCGTGAGATGTCCTCGGATCATGGCGGTGACGAATTTTGAAACCTGCTCTTCGGTGTCGCCAAAGGCACGTCGACCAATTACCGGATTTTTGGGGTTCGTATTGATATCAGCAACGGGACAAAAGTTGAGATTCACGCCCACTGCGGCCAGCTCGGCAGCGATCAGGCTTGAGATCTCGAACGCGAGTTGCGGTGATTGAGTGGCGGCAATATCAGCAGCCTCGGGAATTTTGGTGAAGCCCTTTCTAAAGCGCTGGACCTTTCCTCCTTCGTGATCCACCGACACCCAAAGCGGGAGCTGATAGGCACTTTCTTGGATCTGACCGACAAGCTCCGCCACCTGGGCTGGGTTTTCGTAATTCGCTGAAAAGAGGATGGTGCCTCCGATTCGGGCGTCACGAAGGAACTTTGCCGTTTCAGATGAAAGGTCGAGGCCAGAGAAGCCCATGATAAAGACTTCGCCCAGTTGCTCTTTAGCGTCGCGAATCGTGCTCATTTGCTTTTTATCGTAACTCGGGGCGCGTGGCTTTGGAAACGACGTCGAGCGAGAGAAGTGTCAAGATGAGGGGAATGCCAACTGCTAGGGAAATATGAGGCGCTTCGATCAGATAATCTTTGGCTTGCGAGAGGAGAGAACCCCAGCTTTCTTGACCAATCGGAAATCCGAGGCCCAAAAAACTAAGAGAGGCCTCGGCCAAAAGCGCATGAACGACGAGTGACGGAATTTTGACGCGCGCCAGAGAGGCCAGATGCGGTAGCGTATGCCGAAAGGCAAGGCCCAGCGCTGGAGTTCCAAGTGCCCGAGCGGCCCAAATGAATTCGAGTTGCGCGAGCTCTCGAGAGCGATTCCAGAGCAAGCGAGTAAGTCCGGGGGCAGCTCCTAGTGTTAACGCTACCGCGATCGTGAGTTTTCCGGGTCCCAGAAAGCCGGCCACCGTAAATGCAAAAAGAATAGACGGGAACGCGAGAAAAAAATGAAGCACGCTTTGGAGGACTCTCTGAGATCGGCTCGATAGGTGGGGGGCAAGAGAGGCTGTTGCTAGCGCCAGAGCAAGACTGATGACCACACACGAACAAGCGAAAGCCACGCTGATGAGCGATGCCTGTGAAACCAGTTTAAAAAGATCTCTACCGTAAGTGTCGGCTCCCATCGGGAAATCGGGCCACGAGGGTTTGTGAAGGGCATTCTCGATCGAGAATGCTGGAGCACCTTTCCAGCTCTGAAGTGCTAGGGCCACTGAAAACCAGCTAGTGAGCCAAAGCTGAGCAAGCTTTCGATAGACGTTTTTCATCAGGAGATCTCTCGTTGTCGAGGGTCCCATTGCCGCTGTAAGACATCGCCCAAGCTCACTCCAAGCAAGCAGGTGATTGCCCCGAAAAGCGTCGCCGCCTCCATCATGGGGTAGTCTCGCTGAAGGGTGGCCTGTACCCAGGTTAGACCCATCCCGGGAAGATCGAAGACCCATTCGATAATAAAGGATCCGGCAAGAAGGCTTCCGAACTGCGAACCTAATGTTGCGAGAAGCGATCCTGCCGCCGGTGCTAGGGCGTGCTTGAGTAGAGCTCGGCGAACCGAAAGCCCTCGAGCAAGAGCTGATCGATAGTAATCTTGCCGAGCTTCTTGGCTGATTCGAAGCTCGATCACCCGAAACCAGTTTCCCGCTAAGGGAAGCGCGAGAGCGATGCAGGCCAATGAAAAGGAGCCTCGCATCTCACCCCATGGAAAAACGATGGTGAAAACATACAGGAGAATGGGCCCAAGCCAGGCTAGTGGAATCGAAATCGATAATCCGCTGAGGCCTTGAGCCAGGATCTTGAAAAAACGTGAGCCTCGAGGATTCGCAGCAACTAAGGCGCTAGGAATCGCAATCGCAAGCGCTAAAAAAAGCGCGCCGAACGTCAGTTGAAGCGAGCTGGCTAAACGGCGAGTCATGGTAGGAAAAACGGGCTCACGGGTCATCAGTGAGTAGCCAAGATCACCATGAAGCAAGCGCTTGAGGTCTCGAGAACAAGACTTCCAAAATGGAAGATCTAGCCCCAGGTCCTGAGCAATGGCTTCTCTTGGAATGCTCACAGCGGTTTCGGCTAAGAGAGAGTCGAGTGGGTCACCGGGAAGCGCCCGGATCAACGCTCGGCTCGCGATGAAGACAATTAAAATCGAAGTGAGGAGTGAGGCCAGTTTCTGAATCACGGAGCGTTTAGGAAGGCCTTGGCTTCTTTTTCGGTGCTGCGTTGGACACGAGTGCGCTGAGTGGGGATATCGATTCGAGTCGGCGCTCCCCCTGAATCGAGGTACCAGAACGACCGCTGACCTGCGAACTCGACTTGCACTTTGACGGTTTTCGATGCCTTCGAGTAGTCATCGCCCTCAATGACTTGAAATCTACCGGGCTCAGAGGCGAAGCCCGAGTCTTGATGATCCTCCATCATGGCAACAAAAGATTTTGAAAATGATAAGGCTTGTTGAGCCGGAACCGAGAGAAGCTGTCTCTGAAGCCAAACCGGAAAGATGCTGGAGAAGAACGCCTTTCCTGAGAGCCCCTTAGTGATGACGGGGGCCTCTTGTCCGTTTTTCGTAATTCGGATCTGTAGGCGCCCTCCGTTCGCTGTTCCATCAATGCTTACTTCGCTCGAACGGTAATTCGCATGAAAGTGGTAAAATAGTGGCTTGAGATCGGCATTATCTTCACTAAAGGAGCCCAGTTGTTCTGAGTTGATAAAGCCTTCTTCGTTCTTCCAGATCTCAGTCTTGAAATGAATCCGTCCCTTAGTGAGCTCGGCTTGCTCATGGTAGTACGAGTAACGATGATTCGGAAGGATCGTGACGGTGTACCAGTAATCCCATTTTGGGGAACTAGCCGTTTTGGCTAGAGCTGAATCGTTTGAAAGTGTGAGAACCGTCAACACGAAGGTGATCGAGTTCAGGAGTTTGAGCAGATTCCGACTTTTTCTTGGGTGGTTGGTTCTTGGGCAGGTGACGATCAAGCTCATTTGGGTTTCCCTGGTGAAGCTAATTTCGCTCTATTTAAAATCGTACTTTCTTTGAAGCACGGCTGTGGCAGCGACTCCTGTTAGTAGGATCACCCAATTGAGGTAGATCCACAAAAGGAGAATCGGAATGGCTCCGAGGCTTCCGTAGATTTTATCGTAACGAACGAGTTGGCTGGTGTAGAAGCCATATAAGATTGTGGCAATCGTCCAGATGATCGCAGTGACTGACGAGGCGACGATCGCCGGTCTCCAGTGAACCTTTCGGTTGGGAACAAATTTGAACACCCAGCAAAAAAGAATCAGGCAAACTGCCATGAGCCCTGATTTCCCAGGAAGGATGCGCGAGAGAGGTAGCTCTTTTGAGGTTACCATCCCCAAAGCAACCGAAAGCCCCATGGGCCCCAGGGTGATAAAGAACCAATAGGCGGCAAGCCTTTGGAAAAGGCCTCGAGTTTCAGTCGCTCGCCAGATTCGATTGATGGCTTTATCGATGCTGAATAAGAGGCTCATGCTGGTGAAGAGGAGCGCGAAAAATCCAGTGGCTCCCACCGCATGTGCCCGTGTGTTGCTCACAAATTGTCGAACATGATCGGCTGCCAGCTCGCCTGATCCCTGTGTCAAATTTTTGAGCAGAAAGGGCTCAAGGACGACGTAAAGTCGCTCAAGTCCGCCAAAAGCCTGAAAAATCGCGAAGCTGACGGCCATTAACGGAACAATGGAGAGCAGTGTGGTGTAGGCCAGGCTCGAAGCTACCGTCAAGAGTTGGCAGTCTTGGAATTCCTTCCATACTTCGGCTGCGAAAGAGCGTATTATTTTTAAGAGGGGCATCGTGTTCACCGATACGAGTTTGCCATGTTTGGATCTTCAGTTCTATCGCTAGGTGGTAAAGGAGCTATCGTCGTGTACGTTGCGTACGCGCTGATCTTCATTTCTACTTTCCTGGTCATGCGGTTCTTGGTTCAGGAGCAGGAATCGCGTTTGGCAGAGGCGAATCTCGGCGACTCGAAAAATAAGAAGTCGAGCAATGGCCTGGTGAAAGCAACGCGACCCATTTTTACCCAGTATTTTGTTCCCATGGTTCGCGGGAAAACTCAGTGGGACCTGCGGCGAAAGCACTATGAACGACGGATTATTGCCGCCGGAATTCGGGATGAGTTTACGCCGGATGAGTTCATCGCCTTCAAGCTTTTCTTGATCTTCTTTTTTCCGTTTGTCGGTGCGATCCTAACGATTACTGGATTTTTTGATTTTACGTTAGTTCAGCTTGGAATTTCAGGAGTAGCGGGGTGGTTTTTCCCGGATTTATGGGTGGGCTCACGAATCAAATCGCGCCAGCTCGAGATCAAGCGAGCTTTGCCTTTTGTCGTTGATCTGCTTGCTTTAGCCGTAGAGGCGGGCCTAGATTTTCAGGCCGCCGTGGGGAAGGTGGTCGAAAAAGCCAAGCCTAGCCCGTTGATCGAGGAACTCGAGCAGGTCTTGCGTCAGATTAACGTCGGCTCTTCGCGTGCCGAAGCGTTTCGGGAGATGGCTTATCGCTTGGATATGCCTGAAATGAGTTCGTTCGTGGCAATTCTTGTGTCGGCAGATCAGATGGGAGCGCCTATTGGGCGGACGCTGCGGCAGCAATCAGACCAGATGCGAGTGACCCGATTTACCATGGCAGAAAAAGCGGGGGCTGCGGCGGCTCAGAAGCTGATGTTTCCAGTGATTCTCTTCATCATGCCAGCCGTGGGGTTGATGATTTTTGGGCCGATTATCGTCAGCTTTGTGACGGGCGGCGGAAATTAGGCGCTTCTGGTGCCTAGAAAGGCTCTGAATGGCATCGGCGAAAATCGTGAGCCTAAAAAATCAACGAGTTATTTCCGATCAGTGTGTTGTAGCGGACCGATTTCTGGTTCGCCTGAAAGGATTAATTGGGCGTGTATCAATGTCGCAGTCCGAGGCGATGTGGTTTCCGAACTGCTCCAGTGTTCATACATGGTGGATGCAAATGGCGATTGACGTGATTTTTCTTCGATCGATCAGCGGCGATGCTCGAGGCGTCTTTCAAGTCGTCGCGATTCACTCGGGCGTGAGGCCCTGGCGGTTGCTTCCGCTCTGGAGCCCGAGGGCCACAGATACGTTGGAGCTTGCTCCAGGGGTCATTCAACTCATGGATTTGCGTCCAGGAGATGAGGTGCAATGTATCGTCTGACGGTGGTCGCAGGACCCAGCAGAGGAACGAGTTATCCACTTCACGAGGGCGAGACCACACTGGGTCGTCTTTCGTCAAACTCGATTTGCCTTCCGTCATCGAAGGTCTCACAGCGGCACTGTGTTCTTGCAGTTTCTGGAGAAGAGATTGTTTGCAAGGATCAGGGCAGCACCAACGGCACATTCATTAACGGGATCCTCACCAAGACGCCTCGACAGATGCAAATCGGCGATCGCATGACGATCGGCGATTTCGTCTTCGAGCTTTCATCGGTTTCAACCCAGGTCGTTCGAGATCCGTTGGCACTTCCTGCTAATATCGCTGCAATCGGCGGTAATCCCGTGGCGATGCCTACCGTAGGGGAGCGCCCTGCCGGCCTTACTGGAATGTCGAAGGTCGCCTCGGTTTCTCAAGCCGACGTGATGCCGCAGGATTTTAAGTCGAGAATGCTCTGGATCTTCGATCGCCGGCTGATGCCGCACCTGTATCGCCTGCTCTTGAAGTACGAGTGGCGAACCTTACTCTTTGCGTCTTATGCCGCCTTCACGGTGATCGCGATTATTTTCGCAGTTGCACCGCTTATTCAGTCGAATGAGGTTTTGATGATTCGTGAGCTCGAGCGACGCGCTCAGTTCATGGCGCGACTCTTGGTCGAAAGTAATCAGCCGTATATTCAGCAGAAGGCTGAGACCAAGACCGATGTTCCAGACTCGATTCAGAAGGGTTACGGTGTTCGGCAGGCGTTTTTGATGGACCTCGACAATCGAATCCTCGCCCCTCCATCGAAGCTCAATCAGTACTTGACCTCAGGACCAGCGGCGACGGCAGCGATCAAAGCAAAGCAGGAGTTTCTCGAAAAGGGCAGGGTCAAAACGGTTTTAGTTCCCGTGGGTTCGCATACCGTAGTTGCTGTTGAGCCGATGATTCTATTCAGCCCAAGCGAGGGGAGGAACATTCCGGTTGCCATGGGTGTTGTTGCGCTCGATGCAACGCTGGTGACAGCTGGATTTGGCGATGTCTTACTGATCTTTTCAGAGTCTTTAATCTGGTTGGGCTTTTTTGGTTTGATTTTGGCGCTTGTGGTCTATCGACTCACGCTGAAGCCCCTAGAGATCTTGCACGACGAGATGGATCGTTCGCTGAAGAGCGAGAATCCGGAAGAGCTCAGCAAAGAGTGTAAGTTCGAAGAACTGGGACAGCTTCAGGATTTGATTCAATCTCTGGTTCGTCGCGTGGCATCGGTAAGCTCGGGAGAGCAGGCGCAGTCATCCGGCTCTCAGAGTGTCGCGATCGGCGAGGAGTGCCTCGGCGCATTTCAGGCCGTGGGTGACCTCGTGAACTCTGGAATGGTCTTCTGCGATTCTGATCGGCGCGTTTTATACATGAATCCCGCATTTGATGATCTATCGGGAATTCGTACCTCAAATGCTGTGGGCAACACCCTTTCAGATCAAGCTCGAAGCCAAGCGTTTTCGCTATTTTTGACCGATCTTTTTGATCGAGCGTCAACGCAAGGGATGGCGCAGGAGGTTGGTGAGGAATTTGAATTTAATGGAACCCCTCATCGGGTTCGTGTGATTCCGTTGGGGGCATCTGGAGCGGCGCCTCGTGGGTATCTTCTCATCACTCAGAGGAGCGACCATGGCTAGGGCTGGCGCCACCGCGATCAAACTTCGCAACCTCAAGGCACCTCGTCAGCGAGGCGAGCTTGCTCGGTTGCGGGTTTTGAAGGGACCCGATCGTGGGGTGGCCTATGTTCTAACGAATACCCGCGCTTCGATCGGTAGGGGCGATGAAAATGATATTACCATCGGAGATTTGAAGGCCTCACGACTTCATGCTGAGATTAGCGCTAGCGCGCAAGGGTGGTTGGTGAGGGATTTGGGAAGCGCCAACGGGATTCTGCATAACGGCACCCAGTGCCGTGAAGCATTGGTGCGGTTGTCGGATCTGGTGACCGTTGGTGAAACAGTGCTGGAGTTCATTCCGGGCAATGCGCCTGATGCCGTGCTATTGGCACCACCTCGTGACGAGACTCAAGTCAATGCAGTGATTTCTGGAAAGCCCGTGGCGAAGGCGCAGGCCCGAAGCCTATCAGATCCATTTGGCTTTCAATCGGGATCGCAGCCCCCTCAGGGTGCAGCTGCGGCCTCGACCGGATCGAAAAAGGCGATTCGTTTGGGCTTGGCTGCTGCTGCGGCCTTGGTTGTTGTGTTTGCCAGCGAGTTCGTCTCAAACTCACCGCAGGGTCAAAAAAAGGAGCGAAAGCCCTCAAAGGAAGGCCAGCCCAGTGATCTCGCGTCCCTTCTGCCGAAGCTCGACAAGGCGCCGGTGAGTCGTAACGCAGAGATGTTTTTTAAGCAGGGATTTCGAGAGTACCGTGAGCGCAATTATATACGGGCCCTGAATCAGTTTGATTTGGTTTTACAGCTGGTTCCTGATCATGAGGGGGCACGTAGGTACCGAGAGAATGCCAGAATCGAGATTGAAGAAGAGGTGAAGCAGCACCTCGAACGAGGACGTAAAGCCTTTTCAACAGGGCGTCTTCGAGAGGCGAGAGGCCATTACGAAGCGGTACTCAGGCTGCTGAATTCGGATCAAGCGAATCCGTCTTATCAGGAAGCCAAAGACCTTTTGACTGAAGTTCAGTCTGAACTGGAGGCGGGTTAATGGCCTCTTCGGTGCTGATGATTCAGAAGAATGGTCAGACTTTAAAGAGTGTGCCGCTGGAGCAGGGCGAGTCGCTTTTGGGGCGTGCCGAAGGGTGCGTGATTCGCCTGGATGATCGCGCCGTTTCGCGGCAGCATGCCGTGATCAAATCGGGGCCCTCGGGAGTTCAAATTCAGCGTAAGAGCCAGTTGGCTCCACTGAAGGTCAATGGGGCGGAGTGTGAGTCAGCAACGCTGAAAGAGGGCGATGAGATTTGGATCGGGCCCTATGTGTTGAAGATCGCGAAGGTAGAAATGCGCGGTCGCGATGTGCGCGCCGGTGAGGGTTCTGCGGCCCGCGCCGATCGAGGGTCTGAGGCCCGCGCCGCTGACGGAGCTGAGCCTCGCGTTGACGAGGGACCCGAGGCTCGCGCCGACGCAGGATTTGAAACCTCGCCGAACGCTGATCTCGGTTCAATCGACTTCACTGGAGACCCGGGCGTTACCTCTGACCCGGTTAATTCCACTGGTTTTCCGGGCGTCGAAGCTGCTGTTGATTCCAACCCACTGGGCACTCCCGATCCCTCGATCTCTCTTGCAGGCAGCGGCTCTGATAGCGTGCCTGATTTGATGGCTCTCTCAGGATCATTTTCAGAAAATGCGAGCGCGCCGATTGAGATTCAGGCAACCCCAGAGGCACTGGGCGAGGCCCGTGCGCCGCTGAAGATCGACGAGTTCACCTCAATGGTGGCCGAAGACGCCAAAACTCGAGTGCTCGACGTCAGCGAACGGGTGCGCCTACGGCTTGAGTTCTCGCCGGGGGCAGCCAGCATCGAGGCTAAAGAATTCGATCAAGACGAAGTCAGTCTCGGTCGCGGAAACGGCTGTGACATTGTTCTGAATGACAAAAAAGCCTCGCGAAAGCATGTCGTCATTCGAAGAACGGGCTTAGGTGTCGATACGGTTTTTACGATTCGTGATCTCGAGTCGGCCAATGGTACTTATGTCAACGGTGCTCGAATCACCGAGCACACCCTAACGGGTGACGATTCGGTTCGAATCGGAGACACCGAGTTCAGCGTTCAAGCGGTCCTTCCTGGATACGAACAGCAGGCCAGGAATTTCCTTAGGGTCGATCACGACGCTCCTATTCATGAAGAGAGCCAGTTCCTGCAAGGCATGGCACGAATCGGACAGCCCGCCTCTTCAGCTGCCCCCGCCCTCTCGGCTGGCAGTGAATTAGGAGCCATGAGTGCTTCGCAGACAGGGTTTTCGGGCGGATTTTCACATGTCGCGGGTATCTCCGGAATTCCAGGCGCCGGGGACTCGGGCAAGATGAGCTTGCTCGAGAAGTTTCGAGCGATGCCTCCTCGGTCACGAGTGATCTGGATCTCGTTTGTCGGCATGCTTTTATTCACTCTCGTGTCGGAGTTCGAAGAGCCTCCTGCCCAGAAACCCAAGCCAGATGTCAGCGTGCAGGGAAAGAAAGAGTCGAAAGTGCCCGTGGCCTCGCCCAGCGGATCGCCAGACGCTTCGCTGCCGTCGTTTGAGCAGCTGAAGCCCGAGCTGCAGAAGTTTGTTGAGTCGCAATACCATCTCTCGATGGAGTACTTCAGAAACCGAGATTATGATCGGTCGCTTTATGAGGTCAGAAAGATTTTTCAGTACGTTGCGGACTATCGCGACTCACGCGACCTGGAACGGTATTCAGTTGAAGGAAAACAGCGGGCGCAAGCACAAGAAGAAGAGCGCAAACGGCGCGAACAAGAACAGGCGAATCAGGCTAAAGTGGCGAAGCTAACCGTGGAAGTTGAAGGCCATATGGCTCGAAAAGAGTTCGTTCAAGCGCGTGAGCTTTTCGCCGAACTCATCGCCATCGATCCTGATAATGCGCAAGTCGCTGGCTGGAAGAAAGAAATCGAGGTTGCTGAAGAAGCGCAGGAGCGAGAGCGGCAACTCAAGCAGCTGGAACGCGAGACGACTGATCGAGGGAGAGCCATCTTGCAAAACGGCAATCGTGCTCTGGTTCAGTCGCAGTGGTTTCGTGCCATTGAGCTTTTCGGTTCGGTGCTTGAGCTTGATATTAAAGATCAAAAGCTGCTCGAGCAGGCTCGTCGTGGGATCGCCAAGGCACGCTCCCGAATTGCGTCGCTTCGCGAACCGTTACTAGACGAGGGGCTTCGTTTTGAGAAGGAGTCGGCTTACCCGCAAGCTTATCGCAAGTTCGCCGATGCCTTGCGTGTCGATCCGGGTTCTGGCGCTGCGAAGGCGGGCATCGAACGCGTGCGCGGATACCTGCGAGATCAAGCCAAGCAGCTGTATACCGAGGCAGTTTTGGCGGAAAGCTATAGCGACTTCGCATTGGCTCGCGCGCGATTTGAGCAACTGCTTCGAATCGCACCCTCGGATGATCCCTATTACAGTCGAGCGAAACGAAAGCTGGCTCGGTATCAGCTGACGGAAGGGGGAGTGAAGTGAGAAAAATCATCGCCCAAACGGCTACACGCCCAGCAAGTGACGGGCGCAGTGAAGATGCGATTCTTTCGCTTCCGGATCAGCGGATCGTGGCGCTGGCTGATGGCTTCGGAGGAAGGGAGGGCGACCAGGGGCCGGCTGCGCGAGCCTGTGCTGCTGTTCACCAGTTTCTGGTGCATGAGGCGGGCGATCGCGAGGCGACGCTTCCTTTTGTGATGCGCCATTATTTTTCTTTGGCAGGCAATGTGCTTTTCAATGCCATCGTGCACGCCAATCGCCTTCTTTTAGCAGAAAATGCACGAAAATCAGTGCATGCGCGAGGTGGTGCTTCTCTGGTTGCAGCTTATCTCGATGATGAGGTGCTGTCGGTGGCGTCAGTGGGAGGCTGCCAGGCTTGGTTTATTCGCCAAGGGCGAGCTTCGCCGCTCTTAGTTCCGCGCTCGTGGGGCCGATGGGTTGATCCGGGTGCCAGCGCCTTGGGGTTGGCCGCCAGAATTCCTTTGATGGCCCTAGGCATTCATGAAGACCTCGAGCCTGAGGTGGTTGAGGTGCGGGTTCAGCCTGGAGATCAGGTGTGGTTTGGCACTTTTGAGCCGTGTTTTGAAGCCGGGGTTCTGACTGAAACCAGTTTAAATTCAGGCACTTATAGATGCGAAGAAAGCTGGGTTTTATGGAATTTCTGAGGATTGACGAAGGGGCGGCTTCAGCCCTTATAATAAAAGGTGATGAGGGATTTTTGAAAAAAGCTCAAGATTTGACCCAGAAACTACCGAGAAGACGCATATGAAAGAGCTTCGACTGAAAAAGCTTCGGCATTGGACGAGGCGACTTCTGAAAGAGGAGTCGGGGCAGTCGATTGCCGAGTACGTGTTGATTTTGTTCATCGTAGTGATGATTGCGATGCGCTTGAAGTCGACGCTTAAGGGGCAAATGGAAAAGATGCTGGGAAAAGTCGGCGGAGAGATGGATTCCTTCTCAAGCGAATAGCGCCTATGCACCAGGGGGGATCTGAGCATGCCGAGACCCGCAAGAAATCCCCAAATCTCCCATGCTAACTCAGGGCAAGGTCTTGTCGAATACGTGCTTTTGCTGAGTCTGGCTCTTTTTACAGCAATTGGCTTTGCCAAGGGCTTGAGTCGGGCTGTGGACTCGGGCGTAGTCCTTTTTGGCGGGCAGCTCGAGAAGGATCTCAAAACAGGAAGGACTCCGGTGGAAAGTGGCTGGAGGAACTGAGTTCTCGCTGGCTCAGGGCATGAGCCTGATCACCGGAGTGATCGCCGTCGTTACTGATCTTTGGCGGCGAAAAATTCCCAACAACCTTACCTTTCCCTCGATTTTTTTGGGTTTGTGTTTCGCGTTTTTGATCCAAGGCTGGACGGGACTTTTGAGCGGTCTGCTCGGAGCGTTGGTGGCCATGGTTTGTTTTGGCTTGCCGATGGCCCTGGGGTGGATGGGCGCGGGTGATGTGAAGTTACTGATGGCTCTTGGCGCTTGGCAGGGACCTCGTTTCTGCATTCAGGTGGCAGCGTTTAGTCTTTTTTATGGCGCGCTTTTGACGCTGGTTTTGCTACTCGTCTCGGGGGGGCTTTTTGGTTTTTTTGCCCGCTTTTGGCGATTCGCGCGCAGTCATCTCATTCCGGGGCTCGAGCCCGTGCCGTTTCAAGTCAATCGACGATTGAAGATGCCTTTTGCGATTCCGATGGTGCTTGCGGTTGCCGCTCAGATTTGGGGCGACCCGTGGGGGATCGGGCATTGGGTTTTTGGTGGGATCTGGAATGACTAAGCGGAATCTCGCGAGCACGACCGAGCAGCGTGACGATCGAGGGCAAGCGATTACTGAGTATGTGCTACTTTTGCTGATCATCCTGAGCTTGGCGGGTTTAGTGAAGGCGCTACTGGTGAAGTTTCGTATTGCCGACAAGCTTTTGGCTCCAGTGAATCAACGCTTTGTTTACGTTTATCGCTACGGGCATGAAGAAGCTCGAGGTTTTGAGGATGGTGGGCCAAGAAAGCACCCGCGTGCAGATGGCGAGAACAGCTTTCGTCTTTTCTTGAATCCGGAGATCAAAAAATGAGGCGAGGGTTTTTTAGTCATCGCCCTTCGCAAAGATCGGATCGGCAAGGCCAGTCAACGGTAGAGTTCGTTTTGACGTTTATCCTCTTGATTGGATTCGTGCTGTTCTATTCGCGGTTCGCATTCTTTTTGGGCTACGCCAATTTGGTTCAATACGCCACATTCATGGCGGCTCGCGCTTATCAGTCGGGCACGCGATCGCAGGACCAGCAGGTCGATGCGGCTCGAAGCGTGCTTGTGAGTCTTTTAAAAAAGAGCGAGGGCCTTGCAGGACAAGAGCGATTCAAGATCGCAGAAGCAGTTGGCGGTGGAGACCTTCGTGGAGCGCTGATCGGCCCAGGTGACAGATTTGTGGCGAAAGATGACGGCTACAGTTGGCAGCAAGGAGTCCGATATAGCTTTAGGGGGAAAATGATCGTGAGTTTGCTTGGAGACAAACCTAGCCCGATGAGCGCCGTGAACGGTGAGGCGCCGGGCGTGGTGCGCCTGACATCTGAAAGTTGGTTGGGACGTGAACCCACTGAGGATGAATGTCTCCAGGAGCTCAAGAGCAAAGGCCTGACGGAGGGACCCGATAATGGCTGTTGAGCTCCAAGGCTCTCGGGATTTGAACAGCATTCGAGGTCAAAGCCTCATCGAGTTTATTTTCTTACTGCCCCTGATGGTGGGCATGGTTTTTTTGCTCCTTCGCGTGAATTCCGCCATTCAGGTCTCGATCGTCAATCAGAAGTATTCAAGACAGCGGCTTCTCGAATTGGTGGCCAATAGCCCGCAGTATCCGGCGGTTATCGGGGGACCGGCGTCTCGATTGATTAGCTCCGGGACGAATCGTTTGGTGGTTGGAGTTTCGGAGGAGAGCACCGCTAGCGGTGGTGAGCTTGAGGTGAGTGCGCCAGTTCAGACCATTACGAGAACGAGGCAGGCGGCATTGGGGGCGAGCGATGATCCTAAAGAAGAGCCGCAAAAGCGCGCGAAAGTTCGAATTCGAAATACGGTCGAGCTTTGTACCCCGACGCTATCGGTGTCGGTAGCAGGGGGAAAAGTCGTTCCAATCGAGGAAGCCATGGGCGAGCGCACGTTTGATCGCGCGTCGTTCTGCTTGGGAGGGGGAACATGAATAACCGCGCATTGATGATTTCGATTGTCATGTCGGTCGTAGCGGTATTTTTCGTTCGCAGTTACGTTGTGTCGAAAGAAGAAGAGTCTGCGAAGAAATTTGGAACTCAGGTTCTCGTCATCGTTGCAAAAACCGACATCAAAGAGATGGAAACGCTGACCGAAAAGGTCCTGGAATACAAAGAGATTCCTAAGCGCTTTCTCGAGCCTGCCTCGATTTCCGTAGACCCAAAAGAGCGTGAGAGCGAGCAGGATCGTCTTAAGGATCTGAAGAAGTTCGCTGGATCGATCGCCGTAGTTCCAATTAAAAAAGGCGAACAGGTGACTTTAAATAAGATCTCGGAGCCCTCGATTCGAACAGGACTCTCACCGCAGATCGCTCCAGGAAAGCGCGCCGTGACGATTCAAATCAATGAATTGAGCGGAGTTGCGAAGCTCGTTAAACCTGGTGATCGAGTTGACGTGATTGCAGTGATTGACCTGGCACTTGGAAAAGAAAACAAGTTTGCGCGCACGATCCTTCAGGACGTGATCATTCTCGCCACTGGGAAGAACGTGACGAATAATCCTGCACGCTATATCGAGTCAGACCCATTGACCGGAAAAGAGAAAATTCGCCCATTATCAGAGGATCTTTCGTTCAACACGGTAACGGTTGAAGTGGATGTGAACCAGGCACAGGCGTTGGCGATCTTGCAGTCAGGCAATGAAGCCACCCTGTTTCTATCTTTAAGACATAACGATGACAGCGAGAGAATCGCTGCTCCAGTGATGTCGTATCGAGATTTGATTCCTCCCGAGATGGCGCGACAGGCGGCGGGGAATAACCCTAACTTAAGAAATCCTGCAGGGAGATAAACCAGTGCTGGATGGGATGAATCGTGAAATCAAATCGAAGGTTCAGCGAGGGCGTCGGCTAGGCTGCGAGCGTGCTTTGCTGGCGCCCCTGGCTTTCGTGGGGGGCGTAGCATTTCTCCTGCAGATGTTGGTTTCCATTGCCGAGGCTGCGCCTAAGTCGGACGTGGGTCGTCGGTCTCGTACCACTCGCGATCAGACTGAAATTGAGGCCGATAAGCGAACGCTCTTGCTGACTGCTGGCGAGCAGAAGGCGATCGACCTTGATTTTGAAACTGAGAAGAATCTGATTTATGTGGGCAAGCCCGACATTATCTTTTTTGACGTGGTCAAGGTGGGTGATCGTACCCAGCTTGTTTTTAGGCCTCAGAAAGTGGGCGACTCGACAGTGCTTGTTCGCGATACCGACGGCGAGCTTCGACTGATTTTTAACGCGAAGGTGACGGCAACGAATCTTTCGAGGCAGGCTCGAGAGATTGGCGATCTTCTCAAAGATATCGAGGGAATCGAGATCAAGATCGTTGGCCAGAAAGTGGTGATCGACGGCGAGGTTTTGACCACCACCGACTTTGGTCGAATCCTTGCTGTGATCGGGGACGGCTCTTATCGGGGCGTGGTACTTCCGTTAATGACCCTGTCGCCCCTCGCGCTTCAAGTGATTGCCAAGCGCATTCAAGAAGACATCCGAACGTTTGCGCCCGAGGTAACGACCCGAGTAGTAAACGGAACGATCTGGCTCGAGGGCGAGGTCAATGCTGCTGAAGACGTCGTCCGGGCCGTGGAGCTTGCGGGACTGTACATTCCCGATACTCGTCCGAGTCAGCAAATCGACCTAGATCAGAACGCCGTGAAGATCTCTGCTCGGAAGATGATTCAGCCATTTTTGAGGGTAAAAAAGGCACCTCCGCCTCCTTTAGACAAATTGGTGCGAGTGACGGTTTACTTTGTCGAGCTTGCAAAAGACTACAATCGGCTCTTCTCGTTCAAGTGGCAGCCCAGTTTCACTGCGGCAGGAGAACCACAAATCGCGATCGGTCAGCGTCCGGATGGATCGACTGGGGCTCAGGGTTCGGCCTTCTCGGCGGTGATTTCAAGCCTGATTCCAAAACTTCAAACTGCGCAGCAGGCCGGATACGCTCGCATCTTAAAAACCGGAACGATCGTCACGAAAAGTGGCGCGACGGCAACCTTGCGTGAGCAGACCGAATTTTCAAGCTTGGTTGAGCGTACCAATGAGCAGGGCGTAACCCAGATCGCTGCACAGAAAACACCGGTGGGCCTACAGATTCAGGTTTTACCGCGAGTTTTAGGTCAATCGGAAGACGTCGAGCTTGAAATCGACATGAACCAAAGTACGGTGGTGGGAACGGCTCCCGCAGGCGATCGGGCTCCCACTGTGGCCGCAAACGCAGTGACGACGAAGCTCTACCTGAAGTCGAACGATAGTGCGGCCTTTGCCGGGGTTTCTGGCCAAGAGGTGGGAACTGATTTTAACAAAGCACCTTTTGCCGCTGATCCACTTTTCAGGCTCAATCGCTCGAAGGAATACAAGAAAAAGAACACCCGCTTTGTGGTCTTCGTGACGCCGCAGATTATTGAGAGCGCTTCGCAGGGCACTGAAGACCTGAAGCGGGATTTCAGGGTGAGGGGTAACTAACCATGGCTGGGCATGTGATTGCAGTAGTCGGGGGGAAGGGCGGAGTCGGAAAGAGTGTTTTCTCGGCGAACCTCACACTCGCCTATGCTCAAAATATGCGGCAGAAAGCGCTTCTGATCGACGCCGATTTCAATAGCTTGGGCGACCAGAACATCATCTTGAATCTCAACCCTCAGAAGTCGATCGTAGATGCCACCAAGCTCCAGGGCACCATTGATCTCAGGGCGCTCTCCTCACTGATGGTCTCGGGCGCAGGGGGGATTTCCTTTATTGGCGCACCTCGTGATGTCAATTCTGCTCGTGATGTCGATTTAGATGGATACGGAAAGCTGTTGAAGGCTTGCCAGAGTCTTTTTTCATGGACCGTTGTCGACTGTGGCAGCTCGATGGATGCACTGACTCTGAAGACTTTTGAGGCGGCGACTGTCATTTTCGTCGTAACGACGGCTGACTTGATCGTTCTGAATCAGACGAAGCGGGTCTTGTCGAAGATCCAGGAAATGCTCTTTCCTCCCGAAATGGTTCAGATCGTCATTAATCGTTATTCGCAGTCCACTTTGATTACGCCTCAGATGATTCAGAAAAACCTGGGACGAAATGTTTTTTCGGCAATCGCCGATGATCCTGCGACTTGCGATTCAGCTCTTTCGAAGAGCGCGCCCTTGATCGTCTCGGCGCCAACCTCGAACGTTGCTCGCGGATACCACGAGCTCGTTCGAAAGATGCAGCAAGTGGGGCTTCTCGATAGTCTTGCGAAACTTAAGAAGCCTTCTGGCGTGGCCGTGAAGGCCCAGGCACAGATGGGGGGCGATGCCCTGAAGACTGATCTGGGCGGTGCAGCTTCTCAGGGCGGTGGCCCTCTGCGGTCGACCGCAGCACCCGTCGATGCGTGGACGGCTATGAAACGCCGGATTCATGAGGGGCTTTTTTCGGCCATGGATCTCAAGAGCACCAATACTGAGACCAATGACCCCAAACAGGCAGCAATTCTTCGCGAAAAGACTCAAAAAGCCATTTTGGATATTCTCGCGCAAGAGGATACCGGGGGGCTTTTACCGACTCGTGAGCTCAAGGCCCAGATGATTCGAGAAGTCATCGATGAGGCGTTAGGACTGGGCCCTCTCGAAGAGCTTCTTGCCGACGATTCGGTGAGCGAAATCATGGTGAATGCTCGAGATCAGATCTACATCGATCGGGCCGGCAAGAATACGATTTCGAAGGTCACTTTCAGCAGCGAGAAGCTGATGTACAAAGTCATTGAGCGTATCGTCGCTCCGCTAGGACGAGTGGTGAACGAAAGCTCGCCCTATGTCGACGCGCGCTTGCCAGACGGCTCTCGCGTGCACGTGATCATTCCGCCCTTGGCGCTACGGGGGCCCACCATCACGATTCGAAAGTTCCCAAAAAAGCGGCTCGAGTCGAAGGATCTGATCAAATACGGGTCGGCTACTGATGAAATCATGGATTTTCTGAGGCTTTGCGTCGAGGCGAAGCTCAACATCGTGGTGAGCGGAGGAACGGGCTCAGGGAAGACGACGCTTTTGAACGTGTTGAGTAACTTTATTCCAGCCACCGATCGAATCATTACGGTCGAAGACTCTGCTGAGTTGAACCTGGGGCAAGAGCATGTCGTTCGGCTCGAGAGCAGGCCCAAGAATATCGAGGGGTCCGGCGAAGTGTCGATTCGCGAGTTAATCAAAAACTGTCTGCGAATGAAGCCAGATCGGATCGTGGTAGGTGAGTGCCGTGCCGGCGAAGCGCTCGACATGCTGCAGGCCATGAATACAGGTCACTCGGGATCTTTGACCACGCTTCACTCGAATAATCCGCGTGAGTGTCTTCAACGCTTAGAGACTCTGGTGATGATGGGAGGGCTGAATCTGCCATCAAAGGCGATTCGAGAGACGATCGCATCGGCAGTGAATCTCATCATCCAGCAGAGCCGTCTCAGCGATCATTCGCGTAAAGTAACCTATATTAGCGAAGTAACCGGAATACAGGGTGATGTCATCACCACTCAGGATATCTTTATCTATAAGCAGGAAGGTTTGGATAAAGACCGTAAGATCATTGGCCGCTTCGTTCCCACCGGATTTGTGCCGAAGTTTGTCGATGAGATGGAGGCCAAAGGGATGAGGATCTCCCGCAGTCTTTTTCAGGCCAAAGGGCCAACCAAGGCAGCAGGCTAGGGAGAGCGAATGGAGTCTCTTCTGCTGATAGGATTGCTGCTCTTTGGGTTGGGGTTCTTGGGTGTTGCTTACCACTACACGCAGCGGCTCTTGGAATGGTTCGACCTTCAGCACACGGGAACTCGCGATTACATTCAGGAGCGGCTATCGCTCATGTTCATCGAGGTCTCGCCCGATCGATTGATGCTGTATATGTTCGGAGGCAGCTTTGGCTTGGGGGCCTTGGTGTTTCTTGCCTGCTTACCTCAATGGATCGCTGGCTTGGTCTTGGGGGCCTTGGCAGGCGTCTTGGGTTGGAAGTCTTTAAAGCCCATCGTCGATTACCTGTATCGGCGACGAACCGACAAGTTCGTGCTTCAAATGGTCGACGGCTTAGCCCTCATGTCGAATGGTATGAAGTCGGGGCTTTCAGTGATTCAGGCACTGTCATTGGTTGTTGAGGAGATGCCTAATCCGATCAAGCAGGAGTTTGATCTTGTCTTGAAAGAGAATGGAATGGGCCGTTCGGTGGAGGAGGCCTTTTCGAATCTCGCGCGCCGGATTCCCACTGAAGACGTCGAGATGTTCGTGACGGCCGTGAATATCTTGAAAGAGACCGGCGGAAACTTGACAGAGACCTTTGATACCATCGTCATCACGATTCGGGAGCGAGTCAAGGTCGAGAGCAAGATCGCTGCCCTTACGGCCACAGGACTGTACCAAGGAATGATCGTTGCGGCAGCCCCTCCGCTTCTTGGCTTTGTGCTTTCGCAATCAGACCCAGAGTTTGTCGAGCCGCTTTTCACGACCACGTTGGGATGGGTGATCCTAGCGATCATTCTGATCTTGGAGGTGGTGGGATTCTTTGTCATCATGAGAGTTGTTCGTATTCAAGTTTGATACTTCGCCGCTCTTCAAGATGCGGTGACTAGGGAGAGCGATGCGATGATGATGGCAAGGAAGACAAGTGGCGCTCAGTGGGTTTTAGGCCTGCTTACAGTAGGCCTTTTTTTCGTTTCACCGGCTCAAGCTCGGGTGACGCTGAAGAACGGAAATTTTTTTCGTGCTTACACCGATCTTGCCTACAAGATGGGCGCAGAGCCCAAGATCGAGCGCGTTTATAACTCAAAGACCAACTACAAAGGCATCTTCGGCCCTGGCTGGGGCAATGAGTATGAAGTTCGGCTGACCGTATCAGCAGACGGCAGCGTCGTGGTGCAGGAATATGGCGGCGGTGCTGACAATCGATTTACCCCATCGAAGGTCAATAC
>JBDLQW010000142.1:0-6667 GCA_039800365.1 Pseudomonadota bacterium | reverse complement strand
AGTGCCGCCCAAGAAGCCCAGCACTTGAGCTCGAGTCAGGCCACGCAAATCATCGAAAGAAATCGTCCGAACATTGAGCTTTTTGGCCAGATTCAACTCAACGGTCGAGCCAACTCGGCATCCGAAGCCATGACTCAAGGGCTCTCTCTTCACCAACGTACCGCTGCTGTGGGCGTGCGTTTGGCAAGCACGCTCAACTTTGGAGCCAAATCGAGCGCCCAAGAGGGTGCAGAAAAAGAGCGTAGTGCCGCCACCCTTCAGTTCGACCGCAAAAGATTTGAGCAAAAGCAGGAGTTTCTCGATCTTCGCACGAAACTCAAAGAAGCCCAAACACGCCTCGAGCTCGCTCGAGAGCTAGAAAAGATTCAGGAAGAAAAACTGACCAGCGAGCGTGACCGACTCCAGCGCGGTCGCAGCACTACCTTCCAGCTCATTCAATTCGAGACTGATTTCTCAACGGCCCAGCTGGCGCGCCTTCGCTCGCAGTTCGAAGTGCTTCGCTTAGTGGCTCAACTTTCCACTTTCTCAGGAGATGCCCATGACGCTCGCTGAAGTTTCAGTTAAACGACCGATTTTCATTTCATGCGTGGTTCTTCTGATCATTCTGGTCGGATGGCTATCGATGAACCGCTTGCCCGTCGACATGTTCCCCAACGTCACGTTTCCGGTGGTCGTGGTCAACACGCCTTATCCAGGGGCAGGGCCCAGCGAAATTGAAACCCTCATCAGTAAACCGCTCGAGGAAGAACTTTCGACTTTAGGGGGCGTCAAGCGCGTGAGCTCGATCAATCGAGAAGGCTTGAGCACCGTGATCGCCGAGTTCACTCTTGAAACGGATGTCAAATACGCCGAGCAACAGATTCGTGACCGCGTCTCTGCCACTCGACGAAAGCTACCTCCAGAAAGCAAAGATTCGATCATCCGCCGGGTAGACCCCGCCGAGCAACCCATCGCCATCGTTGCGTTGCAAGCCGATCTTCGTCCGGCTGAGCTCTTTACGCTGGCCAACGAACGGATTCGCCCCAAATTTGAACAAATCAACCAGGTTGGACTGGTTGAAGTTTTAGGGGGAAGAAAGCGCGAGATCCAGGTTCAGTTAGACCGCACTCGACTGAAATCCTATGAGGTACCCGCCACGTTGGTCAGCTCTCGAATTGCCGCAAGTGGCATGAACGTGCCCGCCGGAAAGGTCGATGAATCGCAAAAAGAAACGGTCTTTCGCACCATCGGAGAATTCAAGTCGCTGGCCGATATTGAGGGAACGATCGTCAACTTCATTGGCAACGACGTCCCCGTTCGAGTCAAAGACCTGGGCAAAGTCGTCGACACTCTCGAAGATGAAAAATCGATCACTCGAGTGAACGGTCGACCTGCGCTCACGCTTCTGATCTATCGACAGAGCGGCGCCAATACGATTCGCGTTGTCGACGAAGTGAAGAAACGCCTCGAGACACTCAACCTCGAGCTTAAGGGAACACAGGGTCAGCCTTCGCTGTTTTTGGCCAACGACGGTAGCAAGCCCATTCGCGCTAATGTCGCCGACGTAAAAGAATCGATCATCATCGGTGTGCTGCTGACGGTGATTGTCGTGTTTTTCTTCTTGGGGAATGCTCGATCGACGCTCATCACGGGCCTTGCGCTTCCGAACTCTCTGATTGGCGCCTTCGTGCTCATGGCAGCGGCGGGATTCTCGATTAACGTCATGACTCTGCTGGCGCTCTCGCTCACGGTGGGCCTGCTCATCGATGATGCGATCGTGGTGCGCGAAAATATCTTCCGACACCTCGAAAAAGGAGCGACTCCCCTGAAGGCTGCTCTTGAAGGCACGAAAGAAGTCAGCCTCGCCGTCATCGCCACCACTCTTACCGTCGTTGCCGTTTTTGGTTCGGTGGCCTTTCTTAAAGGAGTCGTGGGACAATTCTTTCGAGAGTTTGGCCTCACCGTTTGTTTTGTGATGCTGATCAGCCTTTTTGATGCGCTTACGATCGCGCCCATGCTCTCGGCTTACCTAGCCAAGCGCGGTGAAAAATACGGTCATCATGATCAAGAGAAAAACCCCAACCTCTTGAGAAGGATGGTCATTGGTTTTGCCCGCTTCCAAGATCGCCTCGAGGAGCGCTATGCCCGCGTGATCGAGTGGACCCTTCGACACCCCTTGAAAACCATCTTGGCCTCGATCCTGATTTTCGTGATCAGCATGGGAATGATGGCTGGCGTGCCGAAGACGTTTCTTCCCGCTCAGGACTTCGGAGAGTTCATGGTGGGCCTTGACCTTCCACCAGGCACGCCCCTGGGCAAAATGGCAGAGGTTTCGGCCCAAGTAGACGAAGTAATCCGAAAAAACCCTGAAGTGGCCGTTTCGGTTCAGATTGTGGGAAGCCGCGATGGCGAAGCGAACGTCGCTTCTTTTTACGTCGGACTGGTGCCTTCGAAGAACCGCAAAGTAAATACCACCCAGTTCAAAGCGCGACTGCGTGAGCAGCTCCGCGAGTTTGCTAACGCCAATCCGAAAGTCAAAGACGTCGACATGGTCGCTGCAGGACAGCGCCCTTTTAACGTCAATATCGTGGGTGAAGATCTGGCTTTGGTGGAAAAATACGCCCAGGGCCTGTTCGAGGAGTTAAAGGGCCATCCCGCTCTGCTCGATCCCGACATCAGCTATCGCCCTGGAAAACCTGAATTTCAGGTCGTGCCCGATAAGTCTCGGATGGAGCGCCTGGGGATTTCGACGACAGCGCTGGGCATGGAGCTTCGAACCTTGATCGAAGGCAGCACTCCTGCGGTTTTCCGCGAAAGCGGACTGGAATACGACATTCGAGTTCGACTTCGAGAAGACCAGCGTAATCTTCGTGAAGGCTTCGCATCTACTTACGTGCCGAACGTGAACTACTCGCTGCTAAAACTCTCCGATGTTGCCAAGCCTCAGCAAACCACCGGACCTGCCGACATTCGCAGGCAGGACCGGGCCCGCTACATTTCGATTTCTGCCGATTTGAAGCCAGGTGGCGCAGGAATGAACGCGGCGATTCGAGACGTTTCCCAGCTTTTAACCACAGGCAAGCTCAAGCTACCTGAAGGGATGCGCTTTGTTTTTGTGGGGCAGGCCGAGAACTTCCAAGAGCTCAGCTCGAGTATGAGTTTGGCCGCGATCCTCGGAGTCGCTTTTATTTTCTTTGTGCTGGCTTCACTTTACGAGTCGCCCGTCACGCCATTCACGATCATGCTCGTTCTTCCGCTAGCGGCATGTGGCGCCTTTATCGCGCTTTTCGTGACTCGCTCGTCGTTCGACCTTTTTTCGATGATCGGTTGCATTATGCTCTTAGGCATCGCCACTAAGAACTCCATTCTTTTGGTCGACCGAGCGGTTCAACTGATTGCCGAAGGTAAATCGTCAGCAGAAGCCATGCTCGAATCTGGCAGGACGCGATTGCGTCCGATTCTGATGACGACGATCGCCCTGATTGCGGGAATGCTCCCCATCGCTGTGGGTTTAAACGAAGCCTCGAAGCAACGCACCAGCATGGGAATTTCGATTATTGGCGGATTGATTTCTTCGACGCTGCTCAGCCTTCTCGTAGTGCCCGCATCGTTCTCCTACGTCGAGCGCTTTCGAAGCTGGAGTAAAGAGAAGATTTCCCAAGCCTTCCATGGAGGCCGCAACTGAGGCCCGAGAGCAGGCTTAATGAGGGGGAAATCCCATCCGAAGCTTGATCAGGCGGTACTCGAGGCTCACTCTGCCGTCGGCGTCTCGAATCCGCAATGGGGGTTCTTCGTACTCCTCAAGGCTCGCTGGAAGATCGCGCTGATGCATGAGCCAAAATACGCCCAGTAATGGGCGCTCTCCGAATCGAAGTTCGATGGGTCGCCAACGCACAATTCGTAGCGAAGTCGCCTCGACCGCTTTTCGAACTCTTTCTAGCTGATGAGGAGGATCTACGGGAAAAACGCAGGCAAAGCCCCCTCCAGGAGCAAGCAGTCGAGCCGCTGTCACGCAATAGTCCGAGATATCGCCCCTCACTTCAAAACGACAAGCGACCTTCTGGGGATGGTCGCCTAAAATTCCAGAGTCGAGGGGAAAGTAAGGAGGTGATCCGGTAATGAGATCAAACGAGGCGGCGTCCTCAGGCCTGAAAACCTCCGGCGAACGGAAATCTCCCAGACGCAGATCCACTTGCGAGGAAAGCCCATTGAGTTGCCAGCTCTTCTGCGCCAGCGAATAAGACACGGATTGAGCTTCAACCGTCACCAGTGGCGTGCGTGGGCGACGCCACGCCACCATTAAGGCTACCGAACCGATTCCACTTCCAAGATCCAAAATGCGATTGGCCTGTGGAGAATTCTCGGTGGCGTACCAGGCCACCAGCACATCATCGGTCGAAAAACGATGGCCCGCTTTGAGCTGAAAGATCTGATAATGTCCGCTCAAAAAGTCGAGCGTCTCGCCCTCGGCAGGCCCGAGCTTGCCTGAGGTCTCCGGAACCGCATGACCAGGGATGGTCCAGCCCTTGAATTGCTTTGACTCACTCATGATGGCTCCGTCAAACGCCAGGCCTCCGGCAAGCTCATTCCGACGACTTCAGGCCGAGATGGTGACTGAGGCTGTGTTTGATTTAAAAACCGCGACGCAACCTCCTGCTCGACCCATGAACGCCACTCCGCAGGTAGCGGGGCCTTACCCCGCGCAGCCAAGCGCTCGCTTAACGAAGTCATCACCTCAGGTGAAAAGCCGCAGGGCGATATCGAGTGAAACGGCTGCAAATCATTCACGATGTTGATCGCCAGTCCGTGCCACACCACCCACTTTCGAACCGCAATTCCGATAGAAGCGATCTTCTTTCCGTCAGCCCACACTCCGGTGGCCTGTTCGCGGGCCTCAGACTCTAAGCCCAGATCTGCTAACCAACCGACGAAAACGTTTTCGAGTTTGCGTAAAAATCCAGTCACATCCCGCGAAGGACCAAACCCCGAGCCATCCAGCTTCACGATCGGGTAGACCACCAATTGCCCCGGACCATGATACGTGAGATCGCCGCCGCGCTCGCTCTCAGCAAACGCGACGCCTGGGGGAAGCGGCGCTGCTAGTGGAATCGAACGCTCTCGCGCAACACCAATCCACTGCAAGCCACGCCCCCGAGTCACTACCGGCTGATGCTCTAAAAATAACACCGTATCCGGAATGGCGTCACGAGCGCGAAGCTCGACGAGCTTTTTCTGAAGCTCGGTCGCTTCCGAATACGGTGTCAGATGATTCAATGACCAGAATCGCATGAGCAGTTGGGGCCTGACCCAACGCACGGCCTAGGCCGGCGCAGGTTCAAACCCGTGCCTGAGGCTGAGCCGAAGCTGCAGGCTTCTTCTGGAAAATATGAATGGCATGTCCCAGAGTCGCTTCTGCCGCCTCCATCAACGTCTCAGGAAGCGTGGGATGCGGATGCACGGTCAAGGCAAGATCCTCAACATGAGCACCCATTTCTAAAGCGAGTGCCGCTTCAGAAATGAGATTGGAAGCTTCAGCTCCCACGATGTGCACTCCCAGAAGACGCCCGGTCTTGGCATCGCCAATCATTTTTACAAACCCTTCGGGCTCGCCAACGGATAGAGCGCGACCATTAGCTGCGAACGGAAATAGTCCCACTTGCACTTGCAGGCCTTTGGCTCGGGCTTCAGCTTCGGTCCAACCTACCGTTGCAATTTCAGGATCCGTGAAAATCACGGCAGGCATAGCGACCACATCATAGGCCACTTTCTTTCCCGCAATCGCATCGGCAGCCACAATCCCCTCTTTCGAGCCTTTGTGGGCCAAAAGCGGCTGACCAGCAATATCGCCAATAGCGAAGATACCCGCACTGGTCGTTCGGCGTTGCGCATCTACTCGAATAAACCCCTTCGAATCGAGCTGAACGCCCGCTTTCTCAAGCCCCAGGTTTTCTGAATTGGGAGTGCGACCAATCGTCACGAGCACTTTCTCGTACACTTCGGTCAAAGGCTTCCCTCCCGAGCGAGGCTCGAAAGTCACTTCCACTCCTTTGGCCCCTAAATCCTTCATGCCCTTCACGCCATGACCCGTGAAAATCGATACGCCTTTTTTCTCTAACTTCTTCTGCACGACTTTCGCGAGATCTGGATCTACTCCTCCAAGAAGCTGCGGCCCGGCCTCAACAACCGTAACCTGGGTGCCGACTTTTGAGAAAAACGTTCCTAACTCAAGGCCAATATAGCCCCCGCCAATGCAAAGAAGCGACCGAGGCACCGAAGTCTGATCCAGAGCTCCTGTCGAATCGAGAATCTTCTTCTGATCGACTGTAAATCCTGGAAGTGCTGCAGGACGAGACCCTGTAGCGATCACGCAAGCTTGAAACGTGATGGTTTCAACGCCTTGAGACGTCTTCACTTCGAGGGTCTTGGGCCCAGTGAACTTCGCATCGCCCGAGATCACGGTGCACCCGTTGGCTTTCAGCAGCTGCCCAACACCGCCTGTGAGTTTTCCCACAACGCCATCTTTCCAGGCCTTCAGCTTGGTCATGTTCACGGTCAGCCCCTTCAGAGGCTTCCCACCCTGCTCGATTCCGAGCTCATCGGCGTGATGCGAGACTTTATCGAAAATTCCTCCCGCATAAATCAGTGCCTTTGAGGGAATGCAGCCCCGATTCAGGCAGACGCCTCCCAC
>JBDLQW010000141.1:0-7639 GCA_039800365.1 Pseudomonadota bacterium | reverse complement strand
CAAGCTCAGTGCTCAGCAGTGTGAGTGCGCTGTCTTCGGGTTCAGGCCTCTTGCATGGTAGTAATGGCAATTACTCGCTCATTGGAATTTCAGGTCCGCTTTCTTTGACCAGTAGTGGTCTTTCGCTCACGCAAGCAAGCGGCTCAAGTCCGGGGTTTTTATCGAGCACCGATTGGACGACGTTTAACAATAAGCAAAGTGCCCTGGGCTTTACCCCCGTCAACAAAGCAGGAGATTCGATTTCATCGCTCACAGTCAGTGGTGCACTACAAGCCGGTTCACTGAGTGTCACGGGCGCGCTGTCTTCTGCTAGTGGTGGGCTCAATCTTTTGGGCTCGACTTCAGGATCGATCGGACTTCGCGCTCCTGCATCAGGTGGGGCAGCTGTATACACTCTTCCTGCCACTGCGGGAACCAGCGGACAAGTGCTGACCACGGATGGAGTGGGAGGGTTGTCGTGGGCAGCGGGAGGTGGGTCGAGCCAGTGGACCACAAGTGGCTCCAATATTTATTATTTAGGTAACGTTGGAGTGGGGCATTCAAACCCGACGGAGCGCTTGGTCGTGGGTGGCGCTGTTCGTGTCACGGGAGCGGCATCGGCGACAAACAATGGTGGCGTGTATCTCGATTGGAATTCAGGAACCAATCTGGGGCGTGTCTTGGCGGGTAATGCGAGTAGTAGTTTGCTAACTTTTTCGACAAATTATTCGGGAACAACCTATGAGCGCTTGCGTATTGATGAGTTCGGCAATGTTGGCATAGGAACCTCAAGCCCGAGCGAAAAACTCGAAGTTTCTGGCAACATCAAAGGAACTCAGCTTTGCATTGGTTCAGATTGCCGCAGTGTTTGGCCCTCGGCATCAGTGACCTTGAGTTCGGGTGGAAGTTCAGACGTGACGATTACTGGATCGGGTGGGAATCTCACTCTGACTCTGAATACGGGCAGTTCAGGTGGAGCGAGTGACGCCAACAAAATTGCTAAGCTGGATGCTTCGGGACAATTCGCATCTGCGATGATTCCCAGTCATGATATGAATTTGCTGACTTCGGGAATCTTACCGATTTCCCGAGGGGGAACAAATTCAGGTGCCACTCTGACGGGCAACAAAGTGATGGTGTCTTCGAGTGCTGCGATTACCGAAAGTGCCATTACTACGGATCAGCTTGGGTTTTTAAGTGGCGTCAGTTCCTCCATCCAAAGCCAGCTGGATACCAAGCAAAGTGCCTTGGGCTTTACGCCCGTAAACAAGGCGGGAGATTCGATTTCATCACTCACGGTTACGGGAGGACTACATTCGGGTTCGCTGAGTGTCACCGGCGCGCTGTCTTCCGCCAGTGGTGGAATTAATCTTCTGGGTTCGACTTCAGGATCGATTGGGCTTCGAGCTCCTGCATCCGGTAGCTCGACAGTGTACACTCTTCCCGCAGATGCTGGAACTAACGGACAAGTGCTGACCACGAATGGTGTGGGTGGGTTGTCTTGGGCTACCGCCGCTGGCGCAGGATTTACGCTCACCAATAAGACTTCGAATGACTCGATCACAACGAGTGAGTCCTTCATCACAGCCAATGCCGTGAGCGCTTCTTTCACGTTGACTCTTCCCTCAGCCGTAGGGATTTCGGGCAAGCAGCTGACGTTCAAAAAATTAGATTCTTCTTCAAATGCGGTGACCTTAGTCACTACAGCCAGTCAGACCATTGACGGCTCTTTGAACTACGCTCTCTCTGGAATTAACCAAGCGGTAACCGTCGTTTCTGATGGTTCGAACTGGCAGGTGATTGCCTCGGTTCCCGGGGGGTGTGTTCATGGTAGCCAAGTTTTCTACTACACGGGCTCGGTACAGCTTCTGAATATTCCTTCAGGCTGCGCAGCCGTCACCATCAAAGCTTGGGGAGCAGGTGGTGCTGGGTACACCAACTTAGGGGGCGGTGGAGCTTTCGGTGTGGTGAGTTATCTGCAACCCCTTTATTCCAATTCGTTATCGATTTACGTGGGTCGAGGTGGTGCTAGCTCGACTGCGGGAGGCGGCGGGGGAAGTTTTGTTTACGCCAGTGGCACGCTTCTGCTTGCCGTAGGTGGCGGAGGTGGGGGGTTCGTGCACTCTGGCGGAGGGCCTGGTTTAGCCACGACAGCTGGAGGTAATCCAGTTGCAGGGGGAAGTGGCGGCACGAACGGCAATGGGGGCGCAGGCGGCGGCGGCAATGCGAATGCGGGCGGTGGCGGTGGGGGTGGGATCAATAGTCCGGGAACCGATGGAACCACAGCCAATTGTTTTGGTAAACAAAACCCGGGTGGAGCTCCAAGCACCGTGGGAGGCGGGGGTTATGGTGGGGGCGCGGGTGGTGCTGGCGGCGCCGGTGGCGGTGGTGGAGGGTACTCTGGTGGTGGCGGTGGATTTGGAAACAACACCAGTCAGCACGGTGGCGGAGGCGGAGGGTCTTATGCTGTTTCTGGGGGATCTCTCACTGCAGGAAGTGGCGCTACTCCTGGGGGGAATCTCGATGGAAATTATCCGAGTGGCGTAGGCACAGGCGCTGTGGGCGCCACGGCGGGAGGCAATGGCGCCGTTTTTGTTTCGTGGTGAGCCTCAAGCAAGATCTTCATCAGAAACCGGAATACGAGTTGATGATGATGGATCGTTCGCTCCTGGTGATGCAGTTGTTACCCAGTACACCGCTATCAGTGCAGTGCCCGGATCGACTCCACCCGACTGGCCTGATGGTCTCCTCGAATTTCAGCATCGAGTAGAAGAGATCCTCGTTGGAGCTCGCCACGATCTTGTTTCAGCCGTGCTCGGCGCTTGCCATCAGCGCCGCAACTGTAGAATTCCCAGTCATTTCCCACTTTGAACGCTGGACTGACCAAGCGATGCACCGATTTCGTAGTTGCTAGCGCGGGCAGGATCTCACCCCTGGGGCGTCGGCTACGGATCACCACCAGGTAGCTAAATGGAAGTGTTTTTCGATCTAATCCGGTCATCTCATCCAGAAGTTTGAGGTAGGGAGGACGCCACCAGGCCACTTCCTCGTGGCACCAGTCCTCGGGGTCCTGAAGCGCTCCGCAGTTCTGGTGTCCTAAACACGGAAGCAAGATCTGATACTCTCCGGCGGTATCGGCTTTCAGGAGTTCTTCGCGAAGTTGCAAAATTCGTCGCGATTGCAGGCGCAAGGCAGGCTCAATCAAAATGGCTAGACCCTCAGGCTCGAGATGTCGGTTCCAGCTGTTTAGAAGCGATTGAGCCAACTCTCGAGGAGATTCATGAAACTCATTGAGCACAAAGCTCATGAGCCAAAGATGAAAAGTCGGGGCCGATGAGGGCAGCCAGCCTCGCTTGAGGTCTAGCGTTCGATGAAAGAGACGCGGGGCATAGGCCGGAAGCTTCAGGTGATCGCGAAAGCTTTCGAAAAAACGCTCTCCCAGGCGTAGCGTCGCCCGATCTTGTTCAATGAAAGCGAAGCTCCCTTGGTTCGGTAGCCCTATCGGAGCGTAAGCTTCGCCGGCCAGAACCCCCGCCGAAGCCGTGGCTGGACCTGAGCCGAATTCCACTGCTCGAAAAGCTTCTTCGGCCTGATCTTTTTTGGGCCAGCGATACCCGAGGCGACTCAACTCGCTCCAAACAGCTGCCATCCGGTAGAGGTTTCCAGGCATGAAAGAAAGAAAGTAGGCCAGGCGCAGATTTTCGCGATTACTGCTTTTTTTCCAGTATCGCTCGAGGCCTGAGTCGGGCTGGCTTGAGTCCAGTCGGTTGAAAATTTCGGTGAGGCGCTCGACGTGAGGGGCGACAGATCGTGAGAGAAAGCGCTTGGCGCGAATTTCCTCGACCGAGGGGATCAGCCCCTCTGCATGTGCCACCGTTGAAAGGAGGCGCTCAAAGTCTTCTCCGAAAGCGAGGCTGAGTGACGCGGGAACTTGCATGGCCTTCATCCTTACCCTGTTTTTGATCTCTTTTCAGAGAGAATGACCCGAGGACAGCGTTGCGCTGGACGGAACGGCCGTTTACTCTGGGTTTATGCCTGCTTACAGCAAAACGGTGAAGATTCCAGGGCAGTCGGCTCAAAGCCTCTATGAGAGAGTCTCGACAGACATCGACCAGTTGGTCGAACGTTGGGGGATGACCCATCGGATGGACTTGATTCGAGACCCTTCAGGGCGTCAAGTGACGTTAAAGTCTGCGATGGTTACCGCCACCTTGCGGTGCTCGGAAGAGTGCTTGGTTTTGGATGCTCAGCTGAGCCTGCTTGCTGCCCCGTTTCGCGGAAAAATCGATGAGCAGATCGACCGCTGGGTGAAAAAGAATTTTCCGTCGTGAACGATTCGCGCGTCCTTCGTTCGGCCGCCGTCATGGGCGTTGCCACCTTTCTGAGTCGCATCCTGGGGCTTGTTCGCGAGCAGGCTTTTGCGTTTTTATTCGGTGCGGGACACGTGGTTGACGCATTCACCATTGCATTTCGAATTCCCAATCTCCTTCGAGATCTCTTTGCCGAAGGGGCCATGAGTGCGGCTCTTGTTCCGACGTTCACTCGAGTTCGTCAAGAGCAGGGGGTGGGGCGTGCATGGGCTCTTGCTCGGCGCGTGTGGTGGGTGCTGTTCTTGGTGGTGGGTGGACTTTCGATTTTCGGAATCATTTTTGCCGAGCCGCTCGTTCGCATTTATGCGGGAGCGTTTGAGGCCGTTCCCGGCAAATTCGAGCTTACTGTTCGGCTGACTCGAATCATGTTTCCGTTTTTTCCTGCTGTGGCTCTGGCAGCAGGATTCATGGCGATTTTGAATGCCCTTGGCGTTTTTTTCATGCCGGCGTTTGCGAGCGCTTTGTTTAATATTTTTTCGGTTTTTTTCGGAGTGGGATTAACGTTCCTGTTCGCTCGCTGGGGCCAGGAGCCGATCCTGGGTATGGCCGTTGGAGTCGTGATCGGAGGAATCGTTCAGGCATTTTGTCAGTGGCCCTCGCTGCGAAAAAAGCGATCAGAAGAGTTGGGGTCAGCTTCGACTTCCGAAGACCGGGGCCGGCTGACTCAAGACCAAGATCTGAAACGGATGCTCCAGCTCATGGTTCCTGGAACCTTAGGACTTGCAGCCACCCAGATTAATCTTTTGGTGAATAGCGTTCTGGCTACTTCTGCAGGTCCGGGGGCGGTTTCCTGGTTGTCGTATTCCTTTCGGTTAATGCAGTTTCCGATTGGAGTTTTCGGTGTCTCTATGGCTCAGGCCACTTTGCCGCGAGTTTCGGCGCAGTGGGCACAGAAAGATCCTTCGGGGGCACTGAGGACCTTAGAGCGTAGTCTGGTTCAAACTTTTGCGATCAACCTTCCTGCTGCCGCGGGGTTGGCGTTTCTAGCAGATCCGATCATTCGGTTGATTTTCGAGCATGGACGGTTTTCTTCGGTAGATACCCATCAAACGGGGCTCGCGCTTGCAGCCTACTCGGTGGGGTTGGCGGCGTATTCTGGCGTCAAAGTGCTGGTTCCCGCCTTTTACGCTTTCGGTAATGCTCGCGTGCCTGTGATTTCAAGTATCTTATCGGTGGGTCTGACCCTGGCTTTCAATTTGGTATCGGTTCGATTTTTAGGGTTCTGGGGACTGGCTTTAGGAACGTCGGTGGCAGCTTATGGCAATTTGGTTTTTTTGATCGTGAGTCTCCGTCGGCGGGCCCGAGAGGTTTTGCCTGATCAGCGGGAGCTATGGTCGCTGCGAAGGCTGGGGGCTCGATTTGGCGTTCACGGGGCTTTGGCACTGACTATGGGAGCACTTTGCGCCTTCACGCAGCAGGGGCTTTCTCGGCTTTTTTCTGAAAACCTTCATTTTTCTGGGGTTTTTGGCCAATCCCTCTCGATTTCGGTTTTAGCGCTCGAGGGATTGGGGGTTCTCTTGCTGCTCTCTTGGGTCTTTGGGGTCGAGGAAACACGAGAGGTCTTGGGTCTGGTGCGTTCTCGAATTCTTAATCGGATTCAAAAAAAGAGGTCGTGACTGACACCAGCATGGGCTAGACTTAAGTCAAAGGGGATTTCTGACGATGACCAACCGAGAAACCGTTCGGCTCTTATGCAAAAGCATGATCAATCGTTTGGAAAACCGAAAAGCGATTATGTTCCCACCTCGCCTGCGTCAAATCGTTCAGGACGAGATTTTTGATTTGATTGGGCCCTACATTGTTTCTGAGCAAGACGTGAGAGATCGCGCATTGGCGCGGATGGGCGCAAAGGCAGAGCAGCTTCAAGAAAGCTCTTTTACGGAAAGCGAACAGTACAAAACGGCAAAGCAGTTGGTGAAGTCAGGCCTGGGCGATGACGTGTTGAATGGGTTCTATTTTCAGAAGCCCTTGAAGCAGTTGGCTCAATCGGTCGTGGCTTACCTGATGCGATCGTCTCATATTGATGATGTGTTTGAGTCAGACGAAGATCTCGAGAAACAGCTTGTCGAGATTGTTCAGAAGTTTGATGCAGCAGAGCTGCATTAATCGGCTGAGGCGAGATCGAGGACCCTGCGAGCAATCTGGGGCGAGGGCCTGGTTGAGCGTTAAAAAACAGATTTTGATCAGCTGAGGTGGTTTGACTCATCAGAAATAAAAAAGCCCGAGGAGAGCACTCCTCGGGCTTTTTCTTGGATCCCCCTCTGGATCACGCCTTGCCGATCAGAGTCCTACTGTTCGGAAGGCGGCGGTAACTTTGGTGCAATCGGTGCCGCTGAAAAGCTGGCGGCAGGCTTTAACCGTTTGGGTCCGGAATGCTTTAAAATCAGAGGTGGGTGTTAGATACTGGCTCAGGGTCACGTAAAGCAGCTTTTCTGCTTTCTCGAGGCCCAGGCGCTCCGCCATCTGGTACATCGCATGTCCTGGAATCATCGAGTTAATGTGAACGAAACAGCGGTCGTTTTGTGAGGAGCAGGCATTTAAGGTCGTAAACTGATCCTTGACGTGAGAAGGGTAGGGCTTGGTCACGATATTGCCTTGATCGTCTCGAGTGCGTGCCATGATCGAGGCAGGAGCTTTTAGGTTTCTTAAGCCGATTTGTTTCCGTTCGTTTAAGAAAATATCCTTTCCGATAGCCCATTCGGCAGGTGCGTTGAGGCCACGAGCCGCTACCGCGATGCCGAAGAAGTCAGAGAAGGCTTCATTCAGAGCACCTGATTCGCTTTGATAGATCAGCTTTGAAGTCTGCGAGGTCACTCCATGGGTCATTTCATGGCCGGCAACATCAAGCGACTTCGTGAGATCCGTCATGACTTTTCCGTCTCCATCGCCATAAGCCATGAAATTACGGTCTGAGCTCCAGAAGGCGTTCGCAAATTGGTCGCCGACATGAACAACGCTGGTTACGGTGGAGCCTCGGTCATCAAAGCTGTCGCGGCCATGTCGGGTCCAGAAATACTTCAGCACGATTTGAGCGTTTTTTTCTGCTCGACGCGAGCTTGCGTCTGAGGCCTCGAGGTCTGCTCCTGATCGTTGCGCCACGGGACACGCAGCAAGGTTGAGGGTGAGGGGTGCACCTGATTTTTCGTCAATGGTTTGGCACTGGTCTGTGGCTTGGAGTACCTCGGTAGGCGCGATTTCCCAATCATGAGAAAGATCAGCGAGAAGACGGCCGTTTTTAGCGTCGATCCACAAATCTCGGCCCGATTCTGCCTCGGTGGGCGCGATGCTGA
>JBDLQW010000140.1:0-17899 GCA_039800365.1 Pseudomonadota bacterium | reverse complement strand
CATCAATAGCGTTGAGGAGAAGATTCTTTCGGGAGCCTGCAAGAGTTTGAGGGCTCGATCCGCACCACTGCTTCCGTTTTGAGCCAGTGTTTTCAGGAGCATTCGATCAGCGGAAAGCAGGGCGATCTCTGAGCCTGAATAAAATGCTTCGATTGCGAGAAGAAGCACAATCCACCAAGTCATTTACCGATCCTTCCTCGTGAGAAGCTCTTCTAAGAGGTCATCTAGGATTTGATCGAGGGTGACGACTCCGATCGGACTTTGGTTCGAATCCTCAACAATGGCAATATGGGTTTGACTTTGACGAAAGCGTTTGAAGACTCGGTTGATTGGCATCTGGCTAGGCACTCGTAAGGGACGGTGAAGGAGAGGGGTGATTGCAGAAGAAGCCAGAGCTGGATTCAGCCGAGCTCTGAGAAGGTCTTTCATGTACAGGATGCCCTGAACCTCTTTGTTGGTTTTCGACATGATGGGAATCCTGGCTAGCTTCAAAAGCCGGACCTGCTCGATGGCTTGGCTTACAGTGAGGGATTCATTCAGAGTTTGAACCTGCGCTAATGGGGTCATGATCTGATGAATGGGCGTCTCTTCCATCGCAAAAACATTTCGGATGAGGTCGAGCTCGCTGCGTTGAATCGCGCCTTCTCGGTGACCTTCTTCCACCATGACCATGAACTCGGCTTCGTTCAGGGGGCTGTGCCGATCTGCAGGGGCGTTCTCAGTGGGCCTGCCAAACAGATCGATGATCCACCGGATGCACGAGCGCAAGGGGCGCATGACCTGGTATAGGGCGTGAATCGGCGTGGCCACCAAAGGGGCAATCAGGGTATTCCCGCGCGCTGCAATCGTCTTCGGAGTGACTTCGCAGAAGAGCAGGACCACTGGAGTCGTGATCAAGACACCCAGGAGCGTTTTCACCAACCAGGGAGCCGCTTCTCCACCGAGCCATCGATCAATGATGCCAGTCAAAAGCGTCGAGAGCGAAATGTTCACCACTTCGTTCAGGATCAAGACCGTGATCAGAAGACCGCTGGCATCCGTTTGAAGTTTCTTGATCTTTCGTTGGGCGGGCTTAAAGCGATCTCTCAATCCTCGAAGCTGAAAGCGTGAGAGGCTGAAGATGGCGATTTCGCTGGCTGAAAGAAATGCGGAGCACCCAACGAGTGCTCCGCATATGAGAAGTTCGAGAGCTGTCACAGGAACCGATTATGCCGCAAATCCACCAGAATCGGCAGCCAATCCTGGTTTTTTCTTTCCTGTGGACCGGGTAGAGCGAGTAGGAGCCTCGTCCGTCGATGCTACCGGAGCCCTTCGGACCCGCTCGCCGGCAAGCTTGCGGGTGAGGACCACTTCCAGGACTTCATCGATGGTTTTCACCGCGACGAAGGTGAGGCGGTTGCGAAACTCCTCGGGGATGTCCTCGAGATCTTTCTTGTTTCGCTCTGGAATGACCACCGTAGTGATACCATGTCTCATGGCCGCCAGCGCCTTTTCCTTCAGTCCACCGATGGGTAAGACTTTTCCCGTCAGGGTGATCTCGCCAGTCATTGCGACGTCTTTGCGGATCGGAATTCCGGTGAGTCGCGAGATGATTGCCGAGGCCATGGTGATTCCCGCCGATGGACCGTCTTTTGGGATCGCTCCTTGGGGGAAATGCACGTGGATATCTGTGGTGGCGAAGAGCTCTTCGTCGATGCCGAAGTCCTCTGCTCTCCAGCGAATCAGACCCAGGGCAGCTTGTCCGGATTCCTTCATGACGTCACCGAGCTGGCCCGTCAGAATGATTCCTCCCTTGCCTTTCATCGTGGTGGTCTCGACGTAGAGGATTTCTCCTCCTACAGAAGTCCAAGCTAAACCGGTTGCGATTCCTACTTCATCGCGGTCTTGCTCATCCTCGCGGGTGAACGGGGCTGGACCTAGGAATTTCTGAACCAGCTCGGGATCAACCACCGTCTTTTCGGTCTTTCCTTCCGCCACTAACCTGGCGGTTTTTCGGCAGAGGGTTGCCACGAGTCGCTCGAGGTTTCGCAAGCCGGATTCACGGGTGTACTGCGAGACCACCTTTGAAATCGCTTGATCCGTGATTTCGATCTGCTTGTCCGTGATTCCATTTTCAGAGGTTTGCTTCGGAATCAGGTACTTTCTCGAGATGAAGAACTTCTCTTCCTCGGTGTAGCCCGGCAACTGAATGATTTCCATTCGGTCGCGAAGAGCTGAGGGAATCGTCTCGAGGTTGTTGCAGGTCGCGATGAACATGACGTTCGTGAGATCGAATGGCACGTTCAAGTAGTGGTCGCGGAAACTGTAGTTTTGCTCGGGATCGAGCACTTCCAGTAGCGCCGCTGATGGATCTCCGCGGAAATCGCTTCCCAATTTGTCGATTTCGTCCAAAACGAAGATCGGGTTATTCGTTCCTGCCTGCTTGAGGCCCTGAACGATTCGACCTGGAAGAGCGCCGACGTAGGTGCGCCGGTGACCTCGGATCTCGGCTTCGTCTTTGACTCCACCGAGCGAGATACGCACAAACTCGCGCCCGAGTGCTTTGGCGATCGAGCGCCCGAGCGATGTCTTTCCGACGCCGGGAGGGCCAGAGAAGCAAAGGATGGGACCTTTCATCTTCTCTTTGAGCTTTCGTACGGCGAGGTACTCGAGCACGCGCTCTTTGATCTTATCGAGGTTATGATGGTCATCATCGAGAACGCTCTTGGCGTGAGTCAGGTCGAGATTATCGACCGTCTGCTTGCTCCAAGGCGTTTCGATCAGCCAATCGAGATACGTGCGCAGCATCGAAGCTTCAGAAGCATCGGGATGCATGCGTTCGAGCCGTCCCATCTGCTTCATGGCTTCAGCTTCGACCTCGGGCGGCATCTTCGCGTTCATGAGCTTCTCGCGAAGCTCGTTCATTTCTTCGCCTTTTTGGTCGCTATCGCCGAGCTCTGACTTGATGGCGCGAATCTGCTCACGAAGGAAATATTCCTTCTGTGATTTCGTCATCTCGTCTTTGGCTTGAGAGCGGATCTTCGCTTGAATTGTCAAGACCTCGATCTCACGCGCTAAAACCTCGTAGATTTTCTTGAGGCGCTCAAAAGTATTGTGGGTCTCGAGGATGCCTTGGGCCTCGGCAACCTTGAGTCCGAGGTTCGAGGCCACGAGGTCAGCAAGGCGGCCCGGATCATGAATATCATCGAGGACCATCAAGATGTCAGGCGAGAGCACCTTACCGAGTGAGATCACTCGCTCGAGTTGCTCGCGGACGGAGCGCATGAGCGCTTCGCTTTCGCTCTTCGAGACCAGCGCGTCTTCCTCGATTTTTTTGATTTTCACTTCGAAGAAGGGGTCGTTCTGCTGGAACTCCTCGATTTGTGCCTTGCAGAGCCCTTGGGTGAGGATCTTGATCCGCCCATCCGGTAGCTTGCGCATCCGCATGATCATCGCCACCGTGCCGGTGCGATAGATGCCTTCGGGAGCTGGATGCTCATCGCTGATGTCCTTTTGCGAGGCCAGCAGGATGAGTCGGTCATTTCGCGCGAGCGCTTCTTCCACGCTCTTGATCGAGGAATCCCTTCCCACGAATAGTGGGATGATCATGTAGGGGAACACGACGATGTCCCTCACGGGGAGCATCGGGAGTGTTGCTGGGATTTCAACTTGTTCGCCGTCGTAGTTAGTTACCATTCACGCGCCTCCCCAGCGCCAAATCTGCCGTTCACTGCTCGACTTTCACAAAAGCTGCTGTTTATTGGTTCGGTCGAAGGTGGGGTGCTCTTTAGGTAAAAACGATGTTCATTGAGGCGAAATCTTTTTAGATTTCCTAGGTTTTTTTGACGATCGGAGAGTCAAGTTTCGGGCAAAAAAAAGCCCCGTTGCTCGCAACGGGGCTTGATTCTCAGGGCAGATCTTTAAGACTTAGCAGAGCTTAAGCGTAGATTTTCTCTTTGTGCTCTTCTCGTTCTTTGCAAGCGATGCACAGAGTAGAGACGGGGCGCGCTTCGAGTCGGCGCGGTTCGATCGGTTCTTCGCAGTCTTCGCAGGTTCCAAAAGTTCCCTGTTCGACCTTGGCAAGGGCCTGATCGATTTTTGACAGCAGTTGCCGCTCGCGATCTCGTAGTTTGAACATCAGGTTTTGATTCATCTCACTCACCGTCAAATCAGTTTCGTCTGCCAGGTCATCCGTCGACAGAACGAGTTCGTTCTTGATGGCATTGTGTGAGTTGTTCAGGATTCGCTGTTTTTCTTCCAGCAAGTGATGACGATATCGAGTCAGCGTTTTCGCATCCATGTGTCTCTCCCCCATCTTGATGACCTTTCTTGGTCATTCCCTAGAGTTTAGGTCTGGTACCGCTTGACCAGTGCTGTTTATAAGGACTTCTAAGACCAGTCAACTTAAAGAATTTCAAAATATAAGAATTTATTTTCACCGAAGGGCTTCTGAGTGGGAGGGGTTAGTTCCTAAACTTGCAGTGTTTTTCGGCTTTGCGCTCCTTCTGTTTTCCGCTAACCCAAAGTATGCCCAAAAATTTTCAGAGCTCGAGCAACGTCGCGTGCGCCGTTTTGATTTTGGCGGCTGGACAGGGAAAACGCATGCGGTCTTCGCTTCCGAAAGTGCTGCATGAGGTTGCGGGTCAGTCGATGATTTCTCATTTATTAGATCGTGTTCGTGAGGCTCTTCCCGGTGCTCCCATCGGGCTGGTGGTCGGACATGGTCGAGACCAAGTTGAAGCTGCCATTCACGCGTATCCGGGGGTTAATGAGCTGAATTTGACCTTCATCGATCAGCCCGAACAGCGAGGAACGGGGCATGCCGCTCGCTGTGCGATGGACTCAGCTTGGGGCGCCGAAGTGGTGCGCAAGAAGATTCCCGTCTTGGTTCTTCCCGGAGATTTGCCCTTGGTCTCGGCCGAGTTGATTCGCGAGGTTTCTGAGACATTAGGACGCTCGGCTTGGATGCGGTTATTGAGTTGCGAGTTGCCAGATCCCACTGGCTACGGGCGGGTGATTCGCAAAGGCAAGACGGGGCCAGTGCTTCGAATTGTTGAGGAAAAAGATGCCTCTGATCGCGAGCGGTTGGTTCGCGAGGTCGGTACGTCAATCTACTGCTTCAACAGCGCGTTCCTGAAATCGGGATTGTCTCGGCTTTCAACGAAGAATGCCCAAGGTGAGTACTATCTGACAGACTTGGTCGCTCAAGCCTCTCGCGCGAAAAAGGGCGTCGAGGTGCTGGTTTGGCCTCACGCAGAAGAGCTACGCGGAGTCAACGATCTCTGGGAATTGTCGGAGGCCGGCAGGCTCTTAAACGAGCGCTGTTTGCGTCGCTGGGCAAAGAACGGGGTCAAGTTCGTGGCGCCCCAATCCACTTGGGTGGAATCAACAGTGGTTTTCGAGGGAACTGCCGAAGTCGAGCCCAACGTTCTATTGAAGGGTACGACCCGAATCGGCGACGGTGCTCGATTGGGGCCGCATCTCGTTCTGAAGAATGTGCAAGTGGGCCCTCAAGCAGTCGTGAAGGCGGGAACAGTGGCCGAAGACGCTATCATCGGGGCCCAGGCTCAAGTGGGGCCTTACGCGCACTTGCGTCCGGGAACTCGAGTGGGCGAAGCGTGCAAAGTCGGTAATTTCGTCGAGCTGAAACAAACTTCGTTAGGGAAGAAAACGAGCGTCGCTCATTTATCTTATCTTGGCGACGCAGAGGTCGGAGCTCGCGTCAATATCGGTTGTGGTTTCGTGACCTGTAATTACGACGGCAAGTCGAAGAGTAAGACCGTGATTGAAGATGATGTCTTCATGGGAAGTGATTGCCAAGCCGTGGCGCCCGTGAAGATCGGTAAGGGGGCTTATGTGGCCTCTGGATCAACGATCACCGCAGATGTCGAGGCGGGGGCATTAGCGGTGGCTCGTAGTCGACAAGTCGTTAAGCCTGGCTATGCCTCAAAGTATCGGAAATAGGAGTCATCAAAATGTGCGGAATCGTGGGTTATGTGGGCAGTCGTCCTGCAGTCGATGTTTTGGTTCGGGGGCTCCGTCGATTGGAATATCGGGGTTATGATTCCTCGGGAGTGGCTTATTTTCAGGGATCTCGAATTGAAATTCAAAAGTCTGAAGGAAAGCTTCAGAACGTCGAGGCGTTGATCGACAAGATTCCCCAGTCGCAAGAAGCGCGATGCGGGATCGGGCATACGCGTTGGGCGACTCATGGCAAGCCAACCACTCAGAACGCGCATCCTCACCGTACCGGGCATGTGGTTCTCGTTCACAACGGCATCATCGAAAATTATCAGGAGATCAAGCAGGCGCTTCTGGCTCGAGGCAAGCGACCGCTGTCGGAGACCGATAGTGAGCTCTTTGGTTTCTTGGTTCTGGAAAGGATGGAGTCGGGGTTGTCGCTTCTGGCAGCAGTTAAAGACAGCTTTCGTGAAATTGTTGGGGCGTGCAGCGTGGTGGTCATGAGCGAAAAAGAGCCCGGACGCGTGATCGGTGTGCGTAACGGTTCTCCTTTGGTGGCCGCCGTCGACCCCATGGGCGGAGTGCTTCTCGCCAGTGATGCTCAACCGCTACTGGAGTACACTCGAGAGGTCTACTTTCTCGAGCAGGGTGATGTGGTTCAGGGCGACGATGCAGGGATTTCCTTCTCTTCTCTAGAGACGGGAGAGCCGATTGAACGAGCAGTCTCGACGTTGGATTGGTCGCCGGGAGCTCTCGATAAGCAGGGCTTTGATCACTACATGCTCAAAGAGATTCACGAGCAGCCAGCGGCTCTCGTTGATACGTTCAATGGTCTCTTAGACCGGGCCTCGTCTGAGAGTTTTCCTTTGGCGGCTCAGCCTGCCGTTGAGCTTCTCACTCAAGCGAAGCGAATGATTCTTGTAGCCTGTGGAACGGCCTGGCACGCCTCACTAGCTGGAAAGTACTGGCTTGAAAAATGGGCGCAGGTGCCTGTTTCCGTCGAGCTTGCCAGTGAGTTTCGCTACCGTGATCCTGTTGTTGATTCCGACACTTTGGTGATTGGCGTATCGCAGTCCGGAGAGACGGCTGACACCCTTGCCGTGATTCAAGATCTGAAGCGAAAAGGAGTCCCCACTCTTGCTGTCACCAACACTCGGGGCAGCACTCTTTCTCGTGAAGCTCAAGCGGTCGTCTTTACCAGCGCGGGTCCCGAGATTGGCGTGGCAGCAACCAAAACCTTCTTGGTGCAGATGGTAACATTGCTCTGTTTCGCCGGGTTTCTAGGAAAAAAACGAAACCAAATTTCTGAAATGGATCAAGTTTTCTCTGAGCTCATTCGAATTCCGCATTTGCTCTCAGATTATCTCGATGAGCAGGGTAGTATGCGTGCCTCAGTTCGTGAGGTCGCCCAGAAGATTCTTTCGATGAAGGGATTTTTCTTCATTGGTCGCGGGTTTTGCTTTCCGTTGGCGCTTGAAGGGGCTTTGAAGCTGAAAGAGATCGCCTACGTTCATGCTGAGGGCTACGCTGCTGGAGAGCTCAAGCATGGACCCATTGCGATGATTGATCGCGAAATCGTAGTCATTGTTCTGGCTCCTCACGATGCGTGGCGGGAAAAAACGGTTTCGAACCTAGAAGAGGTGAAGGCTCGTGGGGCGCGGGTGCTTGGCGTGGGAAGTCCGGCAGACGAGAACCTGAGACGAGTTTCAGATTTCTGGATTCCCCTTCCCGTTGCGGGTTTGCATGAAGCGTTGCTGCCCTTCGTGGTAACCCCGGTCATTCAGCTTTTGAGCTACGAGATCGCGCGATTGATGGGAACAGACATTGATAAACCTCGAAACCTGGCAAAGAGCGTGACCGTCGAATGATTGCATCAATAATTCATGGATTTCTTGGGGCTGCACTCATCTCATCGACTTTAGCGGTGACGGCGTTGGCTGAGCACTCGTCCTGGGCCATGCCTTTAGGGGCTTTGGCCCTGGTCGTATTGATTGCGCTCACGGCTGCTCTTCAAAGACACTCAGCACGGTTTCGATCGACAACGACATCGGGCCCAGATCTGGTGCGCTACGATGGGCTGAGCGATCTTTTGATTCATCTTCATACTCCTGCCACCCCCGATCGTCCGCTCCGATGGATGCTTCGCGGGATGATGAATTGGGGGCTCTCTGCTCTGGGCTTGGGGTTTGGTGCCGAAGGCGTTGCAGCTGAAACCTCGCAGGCTTTAAGCATGACTGTTCGTACCAGTACCACTCGGTGGTCAGATTTGCGTCGGCGTACGGATGCCGCTCGGGCTTTAGCGGTGGCGCTGAGCGCGGGTTTTGGGGCTCCTTTTGCGGCTGTTTTGCTACCTGCCGAGCTGTCGATTGGCGGTCGGGTCTTGTCTTCTGTGGTGGCCTCGGTTTCGGCATATGTTGGAATTCAGTATTTTTCGGTTTTTTTTGCAGAGTTGGGAATTCCCATTTTGGGTTTTCAAGAGCGACTCTCGCAGCTTTGGGGATTTCGATTTTCGGATTGGGGAGAGTGGGTCGCCTCGACTCTTGTGGTTCTTGCCAGCTCGATGGTCGCCATTGCGGCATTGCAGGCGATTCGGGGGTCTCGCGAACTTTTTGAAAAGATCGGACAGCGCCGGGCTTGGGTGATGACGGCCATTTGCGGGCTTTTGCTCTTATCGGTGATGCTACTTGCGCCGTCGAGCTTGGGGTCTTCGTCTGCTTTTTTTGAATGGGTGCTTCGTAACGAGCTCTCAGTGGCCGGGCTGTTTTCGCTCGCAGCGGCGCTTTTTCTTGCCTTGGCTGCGAATTACTCCGGAATTGGGAGTCTAGGCGTTTGGTGGCCTTCGCTATTGCTGGGTGCGACGGCCTCGATGTTGATCATGAAGGTGCTTTTGGCAACGGGGTGGATTCACTCAGGGGTCACGGCAAATGCAGTTTTGCTGGGGGCCGTAGCCTGGGTTGTGATCTGGTTTAGAACGCCAGTGACGATGGCAGTGCTTGCTTATGAAGTGAGTGGCCGGGGCAGCTTGCTCTTGCCAGCGTTTCTGGCCTGCTCGTTGGCGAAGCTCTTGAGTCTTCGTTTTGGAGGAAAAGGCTGGATCGAGAGCAATCTCGAGGCCAAGGAGTTTCCGATTCGCGGGGGGCGCTCGGTGGAAGTGATGCGGTCGTTGACCGCCGAAGAGGCCATGGTGCGAGATTTTCAGCATGTGCGAGAGCATGATTCCATTCAGCACTGTCGAGAGACCATCCGTCAGTGTCGTTATCCTTTCTTGGCTGTCGTCAATGATCGGGGTGCTTTTACGGGTCTCTTGACTGTGGATGTGATTGAGCAAGGGCTTGAATCTCAGCTTTCTTTAGAAATGCCTCCCGAAGAGGGAGTGGATTCGCGGCTCGGACAGCTCCTCGAAGCGAGAGATCTGCTCTTTCATCAGCAGCAAGGTCACGGCATCGTGCGAACGGCTCGCGCTCATACTCGGCTTTCCGAGCTGGGAGCTCTGTTCGAAACTCAGATTTGCGTTCCCGTGGTTTGTGATGAAGGACGTCCGGTGGGATTGCTTTTTTCTTCAGACGTCCGACACGCTTATGATCGCGAGCTGGCCAGGATTTCGATTATGGTCCAGGCGAGGGTTCGATGAGTTATTGGGATTTACTCAATGCGCCTCAGCGCGAGGCGGTGACGACGACCGATGGTCCCTTGATCGTGCTTGCAGGAGCGGGTTCGGGGAAGACGCGGATGCTGACTTCGCGGATTGCCCATTTGATCGAGGGCAAAGGCGTTCCTCCTCATCAAGTTCTTGCGGTGACCTTCACCAATAAGGCGGCCGGCGAGATGAAGGAGCGCGTCGCACATTCGCTTCAGATTCAGTTCTCTGAAAATCCCTGGTCGACGGGGTCTTGGCTAGGAACTCCTGAGATTGGAACTTTTCATTCGGTCTGCATGCGGCTTTTGCGACGGGAAGGGCACTGCACTCCGTTTAGTCGTCCCTTTGTCATCTATGATGATTCAGATCAGTTGTCTTTGATTAAGACAGCGATGGAGAAGCTGGCGATTGACGAGAAGCAGTTCTCTCCGAAAGCGATCCAGGGTACGATCAATCGTTTAAAATGTGATGCTCTTGAGCCGGCCAACTTCGAGCCTGATCGTCATGATTTTTTCTCGCGCCAAGCGAAGCGTGTCTACGAGCAGTACCAGAAAGATCTTTTCGCCAATAATGCGATCGATTTCGGTGAGATCATTTGCATGACTTATCGCGTACTGCGCGATCATCCTGAGGTGCGAGCCAAGTATCAGTCTCGGTTTCGTTACATTCACGTCGATGAGTATCAAGACACGAATCGTGCCCAGTACCTCTTGCTCTCGATGTTGGCGAGCCGTAGCCATGGCGGTCATGAGAACATTTGTGTCGTCGGTGATGAAGACCAGTCGATCTACAAATGGCGTGGGGCAGATATTCGAAATATTCTAGATTTCGAGCAAGACTATCCGGGCGCTCGAGTCGTTAAATTAGAGCAGAACTATCGTTCGAGCAGTACGATTATCCGGGCCTCATCGCAGGTCATTCGTAATAATTCTCAGCGGCGTGATAAAACCCTGTTTACTGAGAATCCGGCAGGTGAGCCCCTCACACGCGCCCATTTGCCTGACGAGCGAGCCGAAGCCGAGTACGTCATTTCGGAGGTCAAGCGCAGGGCCGTGCGAGAAGGGCGCACTTACTCTGATTTCGCGATTTTCTACCGCACCAACGCGCAAAGCCGTCAGTTTGAAGACGTGCTCCGAAGAGAGAAGATTCCCTATCAAATCGTGGGCGGTCTTCGATTCTACGATCGAAAAGAGATCAAAGACGTTCTGGCGTATTTCAAAGTGATTTTGAACCCCAGCGATTCGATTAGCTTGAAGCGAATCATCAATGTTCCTGGGCGTGGAATTGGCAAAACCACCATCGATAAGCTCGAGGAATTGCAGCTTCGAATCGAACGTCAGGAATTGGCGGGTTTTTCTTCCGGCGATGCGTCGTTATGGCAGGCGCTAGGGCTTGCCGCAGCAGACTCTCAATTTACCTCTTCGGCTACTGCGAAGAAGCTAGCGGGATTCGTGACCATGGTTCAGCGCTTGGTTACCGATCAGCCTCGTCTTTTGCTTTCAGATCTCTATCAATTGATTCTGAATGAAACAGGTTATGTTCAGGATCTTCGGAAAGAGGGTTCTGAAGAGGCTCTTTCACGAATTGAGAACTTAGAGGAGTTTCACTCCCTGCTTCTGGAATTTGAAGAAGACCTCTTGAGCTCGGTGCCTGAAGAGGAGCGTTCGGCGCGCTATGGCGACCTGCTCGCGTTGTTTATCGAACAATCGGCTCTGGCATCCGAGGCAGATCAGCAGGGCGATGGCGTTTCGGTTAAGCTCATGACTCTGCATGCGTCCAAAGGGTTAGAGTTTCCTGTCGTGTTCTTAGTGGGAATGGAAGAGGGACTCTTTCCGTCCATCAAGGCGTGGGAGGCAGAGTCAGAAGAAGATCTCGAAGAAGAGCGGAGGCTTTGTTACGTCGGGATGACTCGAGCTCGAGAGATCCTTTACCTGACCCACGTTTCGATGCGGCGGATTTGGGGAAACGTCTCGTATCAAGAGCCAGCGCGGTTTTTTCTCGAAATTCCCGAAGAATTAATGGTGTCGGCGCGTGGATCAGAGACCACTCGAAGTGGCATCCGGGGGGCTTCCTCGGGGTTTGCCTCAACGGCTCGATTGGGCGGGACGACAGGTGCAGCGAGCATCCCGGGCCGTGGGGCTTCGAGCGAAGCTGGACGCGAGCGGATCGTCTACGACGAGTACTCTCAAGGCGGAGTTGATGATTTGGTCGGAACCTGGATTGATCATCCCGAGCACGGCTCGGGCCGAATTCTGTCGGTAGAGGGGCATGGGAACGAGCGCAAGGTTCTGGTCGAGTTTTCTGCTCGCGATCGAAGAAAGTTCCTTTGGCGTTATGTATCGTCTTTTCTTCAGGTCTGAATGCCCTCATCATCGAAAGATGAGCTTATTCAAAACATGGCGCGGTTGGGTTGCAGTTTTAGCAGCGGGTGTTTCGTTGAACTTGGCGAGTCCTAGCGCCTTTTCTGCCGAGCGTTCGTTTCGCCTCTATACGGTTGAAGTGAATGGCACCAAGTTTTGGATTCCTTCGACGATCGTCGTGAAGAAAGGCGACTCGGTGAAAATCGAAGCCATGACGAAGCTCGAAGGAGCTGCTTCGGTTCATGGACTTTCGATTCCAGACTTCAAGATTCAAGAGGTCGTGGATCAGAAAGCCAGAATCTTGACGTTTGTTGCCGACAAGTCGGGCATTTTTCCGATTTCCTGTCATCTGCATCCGCCCCATGTAGGCAGCCAGCTGGTGGTGCTCGAGTAGACCCCAGTCGAAATCGACCCTCATGGCACCGTGCGGCCGCTAGCACGCCTTCAGCTTTTTCACGCATCGCCGATGCGAAGAAAGAGACCAAGGAGGTCGTGATGTGGCTCAAAGTGAAAAAGCTTCCTAACGGTAAACCTACGACGGTGCAGCGCCAGCCTCTGCTGAAGTTTCCGCACCTCAGGCGAGTGGTTGCCTCGATTGAGATCGAGGGTCAGTCTTTTGACGCTCGAGTGCTTCTCAATGACATCGCTCCCGGGGGGCTCAGGCTATTTTCGAGTAAGCCTGTCGCTCCTGGCGAGTCAGTGTTTTTGACGCTCTACGAGCCCCGAATCTTGGAAGTCAAAGCGCGCGTGATTGAGCGATCCGCTCCCATGCGGCAAGGCCACATTCTTAGTGCAGCTCATTTTCCTCATCGCATGGCGGTGCGTTTTGAGTTTTCCTCAGACGACGAAGAGCGCGCGGTGGCCGAGTTCGTCGAGGATCTATGGGTTCTTCACGGCATTCGCGCGACCGCACCGATCACTGGCCTGGAGTTTACGGAGGCTTTTGTTTAGCCTCTAAAGAATGAGGCCCGTGCATCACCGACCCGCAGTTGACCGCGATTGGATTCAAAAGATCTCGCAGCTCTCCCGCTTGAGTTTGACTCAAGTCGAGCTCGATGAACTCGTACCGCAGATCCAAGGAATTTTGGATCACGTCGATCATTTGAGATCGGTTCCCACCGATGCGATCGAGCCCTTTTTTCACCCGCTGATGGAGCTTCTTCCTGATTCTCCGCAGCTATCCTTGCGTGAAGACCTCTGTCGCTCGGATGAAGATCAGGCGCGCTCGGCCGAAATGATCCAGGGGCTTGCTCCAGAGCAGGTGGAGGGGGCTTTTCAGGTTCCTCAGGTCATTACGTCATCGCCGTCGACTGCAGGCACACGATGAGTTTGGGTCGTGCTTGGAAAGCCGGCGATTTTCGATTGATTCAGCACCTTCATCAAGCTTACGCTTCGGGCGAGGTGGGGGTATCGACAGTCATTGAGTCTTTCATCTCCGAAATTCAGAAAAAGCGTTCGTTGAACGCCTTCCTTTCAGAGCGTTCTGAGCCGGCGCGTGCGAAGGCCCGTGAGCTAGATCAACTGCTGAGTTCGAGTTCTTGGTCCAATATTCGCCAGAAGCTCCCGCTTTTCGGGGTGCCTTTGGCGATCAAAGATAATCTGCATGTGGCGGGTGAGGTCACAACGTGCGGGTCAAAGATGCTGCAGAACTACCGTGCACCCAGCGATGCAACCGTGGTGCGGTTGCTCCAGGATGCAGGCGCAGTTTTGATCGGTAAAACCAATCTTGACGAGTTTTCGATGGGAGGGTCGGGTGAGAACTCGTCCTTCGGGCCGACCCTTCACCCCTTTCTTGAAGGCCGGGTGCCTGGCGGGTCGAGTAGTGGTTCTGCTTGCGCCGTTGCTGCGCAGATGGCGATGGGTGCCCTGGGAAGCGATACCGGTGGCTCGATTCGATTGCCGGCGTCTTACTGCGGGATTGTCGGATTAAAGCCTACTTATGGTCGAGTGAGTCGCAATGGGTTGGTTGCCTTCGGCTCGTCTCTCGATCAGGTCGGTCCGATGGCTCGCTCCGTAGCAGACTTAAGCGCTATTTACGATGTGATTCACGGACATGATCCGCGAGATGCTACTTCGGCACGACTGTCCCGCGAGCAAGTGGCTGCAGAGACGCAAGCCTCGTCTCAAGATTGGAAGAGTGGCGATCGTCCTGTTCGTTTGGGAGTTCCCCAGGAGTTTTTTGTCGAGGGAGTAGATGCTCCGGTTCGCAGGGCCGTGGAGTCGGCTTTGGAGCATTTTCGTTCCGTTGGCTGCGAGCTTGTTCCGATTTCACTCCCTCATTTGGTCCATGCGATCCCGGTTTACTACGTCATCGCGATGGCTGAAGCATCGAGCAACCTCTCTCGGTTCGATGGCGTTCGGTATGGCACTCGCTCTGATGAGGCTGCTCAAGCTCAAACGCTCCACGAGTTTTATGCGCAGGCCCGCGCGCTTTTCGGGCGTGAGGTCAAGCGTCGGATCTTACTCGGGTCCTTCATTCTCTCGGCGGGGTACCATGAGGCCTACTATCGTAAGGCATGTCAGGTTCGCCGTTTAATCGCCAACGACTTTCAGCACGCCTTTGAGAGGGTCGATTTGATTGTGGGTCCAGTTTCTCCTACGACGGCTTTTGAGCTGGGCTCTCATAGTCGATCTCCTCTTGAGATGTACTTGAACGATCTGTTCACTGTTCCTGCGAATTTAGCAGGCCTACCTGCGCTGAGTTTACCTTTGGGTTCCGACTCTCGAGGAATGCCGATTGGCCTTCAGTGTATTGCACCGGCATTTCAAGAGCGTCGACTTCTGGGGTGGGCGGCACGAGCTGAAGCCGAGCTGGCTTCGAGGGCAGTCACGGGGAGTTCTAAATGAGCGCCGAATTCGAAGCTTTCATCGGGCTTGAGGTGCATTGTCAGCTCGCAACCGAGTCGAAGATTTTCTGCTCTTGCCCAACGATGTCGGGACGAGGCATCAGCGTGTCGGCGCTTCCTGTAAATGCGCTGGTTTGTGAGGTGTGCAGCGGTCAGCCTGGCGCCCTGCCAACGCTGAATTCGCAAGCAGTTCGATTTGCCATCAGGTCGGGATTGGCGCTGGGCTCTGAGATTCAACAGAGCAGTATTTTTTCTAGGAAGAATTACTTCTATCCCGATTTGCCGAAGGGCTATCAGATCAGCCAGAATGAAACGGCGATTTGCTTGGGTGGATTCGTCGAGATCGAGCGCGAAGATGGATCGATGAAGAAAGTGGCTCTCAGACGAATTCATCTCGAGGAAGATGCGGGCAAGAGCGTTCATGAGTTTGGAGTGACTCTCGTGAATCTCAACCGATCTGGAGTGCCTCTGGTCGAGATCGTCGGTGAGCCTGAGCTAAGAACTCCCGAAGAAGCGGGAAATTACCTAAGGGAGCTTCACGCCATTGTCACGGCGATTGGGGTAACCGACGGAAACATGCAGGAAGGAAACTTTCGCTGCGACGCCAATGTCTCGGTTCGTCCCAAGGGCTCCAGCGTCTTGGGAACCCGGGTGGAGATCAAGAACGTCAACTCGTTTCGCTTCGTTGAAAAGGCGATCGCATTTGAAATTCAGCGGCAAATTGCAGTCCTCGCCTCGGGAAAGGCTGTTATTCAAGAAACGCGTCTCTACGATTCTCAGCGCGATCACACGGTTTCGATGCGAATCAAAGAAGAGGCCGAAGATTACCGTTACTTTCCCGACCCCGATCTTCTGCCTTTGAAGTTCCCAGTCGCTTGGGTTCAAGAAGAACGCGATCGATTGCCGGAGCTGCCCGCTCAGAAGCGCTCGAGGTATCAAACCGATTTTGGGTTATCTCGCGCCGACTCACGTCAGATGAGCGCATCTCAAGCGATTTCTGAAATTTTTGAGGCGACCGTTTCACTTTTGAAGGGTTTACCCGGTGGAGCGAAGTGGGTCGCCAACTTGCTTTCAGGCGAAGTCTCGCGTCTTTTGCAGGAATCTGAGCTCTCTCTCACTCAAAGCCCTTTGAAGGCCCAGCATTTGGCGGATCTGGGAGCTTTGGCCTTGTCGGGAGAACTCTCTAGCACTGCGACTAAGAAGATCCTTCACGAGGTCTGGCGAACGGGAGAGTCCGTCGGCGCGCTCGTTGAACGCTTGGGGTTGCGTCAGCAGAACGATGCGTCGGAGCTCGAGCCATTGGTCGAAACCATTTTAAAAGAGCAGCCTCAAGCAACTGAGGAGCTGCGCTCTGGAAAGTTGAAAGTGCTGGGCTTTCTAGTAGGAATGGTCATGAAGCGATCGGCAGGCCGAGGAAATCCTGAGCTGATCCGAAGTTTAATCGAGAGAACACTCGATTTAAAAAAAGACGCATGAAGGGGTCTGAAGACGATGAACGCTAAAAAGTGGGCTATTGCCCTGAGCGCTGTCCTGGGGGTGTTGTTGATTGCTGCAGTGGCGCTTCCTCCTCTGTTGAACGTCGATCGTTATCGCCCAGCACTAGTTGAAAAAGCGAATTCTCAGATCCGCGGAAAATTAAGCTTAGGAAAGTTAAAGCTTTCGCTTTGGGGGCGGATTCGAGTTGAGGTTGGCGGTCTTGAGCTCTCAGATTCGAAGGGCCGAAAGGTCTTGGCAGTTCAAGATGCTTCATTCCTCTTGCCGTTCTCCTCGATTCTCGCGGGCTCTCCTCGACTGACCCTGGTGTTGAACCGGCCCGAGATCGGAGTGGTGCGCGAGACTACTGGAGAGTGGAACGTTCTGAGTTTGATGAAGCCTCGCCAGCCTACTGACGAAGAAGATCGAAGCGGTAAGGCAGCTCCCAGCTCATCTTCTTCGGGAGGCTCGGTAGAAGTACCAGCCATCGTGGCTCGAGCCCGTCTTGGGGTCGACGTACGCGAGGGAGCTTTGTTGGTTCGTGACGAAGCTTCGAAATCTGAGAGCCGCATCAATCACCTTCGTGTCGAACTCAAAGACGCTTCTATCACTGAGCCCACAGACCTGAGCGTTGAGGCAGAACTCGACACTCGATGGGGAGATGCCCTAACGCTGAAAGGGCCCGTAAAGCTCGAGGCGAAGACCACACCAAAGGTATCAGGAGGCGAGATGAAGCAGCTGACTCTGGCGCTTGACGCCAGCGGTAGCGACCTCAGCATTGTCCTTCCCGGGCTTTTCGAGAAGAAAAAGGGTGTGCCTCTGACGTTGTCGGGGGTGGTGAGCGCCTCTGCTGAGGTAGCCAAGATCGAAAGCTTGAAAGCGCGCTTCCATCAGGCTGAGCTTCAGCTGAAGGGAGAAGTCGATCAGCTCAGTACCAGTCCTCGCGTGAAGATGCAGCTGGCTAGCAATGCCATTTCGCTTCAGGGGTGGGATGAGTTGATTCCGATGCTCAAGGCGTACGATCCCTCCGGATCGGTCGGTCTTGATTTTTCGGTGGATGGGCCAGTCTCTTCGTTGCGTTATCAAGGCGATCTCAAGCTAGAGGATTTGGGCTTCCGGCATGCACTTCTCAAGGCATCGCCTAAAATCAATGGAAAGATCCATGTTTCGACCAACCAACTCGAGGCGATTCAGCTGCGGCTTTCGGCACCTGGAACCGATCTTGCCGTGCAAGGACAGCTCATCGACTTCATCAGGCCAAAGCTCACGCTGAATATTTCGTCGCAGTCTTGCGACTTAGACCAATGGGTGGTCTTCGCGAAGAAAAGCGATCAGCGTGACTCTCAAGAAAAAGCAGCCGGATCTGCGTCTTCCCCAGCGGGGCAAAGCGCTTCCGACTACGACGCACTGATCGAGCCACTTCGAAAGAACGCTGTGGCCTCTGCACTTGAAGGAAAGCTGGGGCTGACGGTTCAAAAATTCCAGGCTCATGGCTTCGCGCTTTCCGATTTAAAGGCGCAAGTGACGATGAAGAACTTATTGATTGGCCTGGATTCAGCGTCCTTGGGGATTTTTTCAGGACGGGTCGCGGCCCAGGGCAAGGTAGATCTCAAGCCGGCGGCTCCCGTTTACTCTTTTAATGC
>JBDLQW010000139.1:0-12497 GCA_039800365.1 Pseudomonadota bacterium | reverse complement strand
CCACCTTCTTGGTGCTCTTGGCGGGATGCCGTTTTGAAAACCTCGTCGTTCCGGAAGAAGATCCGGCAAAACTCAGCGGCTTCTACCGAAGCGAGGCTCAATCGATGTCGATCTGCGCAATTCTCGAGGGCAAAGACTGGCGCTGTGCAGATGCGGCCACCGAGATCATCCCGAGCGTGATCCAATCCATCATGACGGATCCGGTTTATATCTCGGCTAATTCCACTCGGGCCAAAGCGTTTCTGGTTCCCAAGACGCTCGATACGACTCGTTACTTCGAAATGAAACTCAGCAAAGCGGGCGACCTGAGCTCTGAACCCGTCGTGGGAGAAAGCAAACCAATGTGGTCTGACCAAGAATGCCTGTCGCAAATGCAAATGGCTAAAGACGGCCGAATTGCTCCTTCAACTCCGACCAAAGAAGGCGACCTCTCCATCGCAGGACGAGTAGAACTCTCGATCGCGGTCATCACAGCATTATCGGAACAATGTGGCCCCACCCTTCTTCAACTCAAAGCCTGCTACCTCGAAGCCAAGAACTGCCCCGGAAACACTCCGCAAGAACAAGCCGATGAGCAGAGCGCGGTGCAGAGCTATTTCTCGCCTTATCTCAGCCACGGAGTACTGACTGTGGACGAGATTCCCCAGCTCATGAGTTTTGGATGGGAAGCCACCTACCGCTAACGCGAAGGCCGTGATACGACTCTAGACCTATGCGCGTCGTGAACAAAATCGTCCTAGCGTCTTTGAATCCTCATAAACTCATCGAATTTCGGGCTCTTTTTTCAAATAATGCTCAAATCGAGCTTCTTTCGCCTGAAGGGCTGATTCGTAATGCTTCGAAACTCGACCAAGTCGAAACTCACGACACCTATCGCGACAACGCTCTCGCAAAGTCACGTCTCGCGAATAAAGGGTGTCACTACCCCGCTCTTGCTGACGACTCGGGGCTCGAAGTTCTTGCGCTTGACGGAAAACCGGGAGTAAAGACCCGCCGCTTCGCTCAACCGCGCCCGGGGCAGAGCCAAGACCAGGCTAACATCGAAAAACTCCTCTCAGAGCTTCAATCCAAAGCACCCGATGAACGGCAAGCCCGCTTTGTTGCCACGCTGGCATTGAGCATTGAAGGCCTCTCATTCTGCGCTACCGGCATTCTTGAAGGGAGCATCGCTTCCGCTCCCCGAGGAACGCAGGGATTTGGCTACGATCCGATCTTCATTCCCAAAGGCTCGACGCGCACTTTGGCAGAAATGTCTGAGAACGAAAAAAATGAGATCAGCCATCGTGCCTTGGCACTACGAGAGCTAATGACCATAGCGCAGGCGAAGAACATTCAATTCGCAAAGCCGTAGTCCTTCAGAGCGGCCCGAACTTCTCTGGCTAGCTTATTTGAGGATCTGCGAACCTGGCCCCTGCCCAAAAAAAGAGAGCAAGTCGACTCTTGACACCGCAAAGGTCGCGCGCAAGGGTCGGGCGATGCGTCTATTCTCGCTGTTGAAAACCGGGGTTCTGCTGCAGATTCTCTTGAAGTTGCTTCCTGCCGCGGCCGCAGAAAGGGCACCTCATTTTGATCTTGAGCTGACAGGCTCAGAATATCGCGCCATTTTAATGAATCATCAAAAGCGGTTTTTGACGGCCGCTGAACCCTCGAGTTCCGCTCGCCAGCTACAGCCGGTTCTCGATGCGGGTGTGCGCAATTTAGAGCTTCTGAAGCATCTGAACTCGGGCCGCCCCGAAGCCCCTCTTTCGCTCTCAGGTCCCGACTCGCAGGCGGGATACCCCGTCGATTCGCCGCGAATTTACAATGTGACGATCGTACTCGACTCGTTTTCAAAACTACGCCAGCAAGTTCCGGCATCAATCGCAGCCATCGTGCTCGATGGGGCCCCGTTTACAGCTGATCTCGGCATGAGCGATGAGAATTACATTCTCTCGGCGCGACTGATCGACGGTGTTTATCAGTTGGCCTCGCGCTGGCTTCTGCTTGAACCCTATCTGGGGCAGCTTGCGTGGAAAAAGAAATCCGACGTGCGCTCTTATGTGGCGCTGAGCTCAGGCCCGGACCTGACTCGCAAGCTCTCCCGCTTCGAGTTGCTCTCGCCAGCCGAACAGCAAAGCCTCCTCAAGGGCCTCTTTGAGATTTGTTTCAACAGCCCGTCGATGACTGAGGCAATCTGTCGCAGCGAGCTTGCGGTCGCCCGTAGCGCGAAAAATCTTCACGCCTTTTACTCAAAGCACCTTCCGGCAGCTGCTCAAGTGTACTCCTCGTTTTTTGCAATCCCAACTTGGCGGTCCGATGTTCTTTGGCCCTCATCGGCGCCACTCACGATGACGGTACCCTTCGCTGATCCAGGAAATGCCACGATCTTGCATTTTCTTCGCGAGAATATCGAAGACGAGTGGAAGTGGAATGGCTGGAGTCTTCGGTTGGATTTTCGTTCATCCGGGTCTGTGGGAATGACTCAGATCAGGTTTGTGCCGGGAGCCACCCCTCACGTCGACAGAATCGCCGGAAACACGATCACTATGGATTCGAACACTCCCTTAACAGAGTACAACGTGCAGTGGACCATCCGCCATGAATACGGTCATGTGCTGGGATTTCCGGATTGCTACCACGAGTTCTGGGACTCTGATTTGCGAGCGATGGTTTCGTATCAACTCGACACGACCAACCTGATGTGTAGTCGGCGAGGCAAACTCAAAGAAACCCATTACCTGGAATTGAGACGGGTCTATCTGAAGTCGCAAGAGTGATGGCGAGGAGCAAAGGAATAGACTGCGGCGCTCAGCGTGGGCGAACCCGCCCGAAGAAACTCGGCACCAACCCTTAGATTAAAAACAGCTAAATATCTGAATTTAAAGCCATTAGTAATCTATTGCGAAAATTAAAAAATTCGTAAAAATAAGAGTGATGACCCTCACTCGCATGACAGCTGAACACATGAAACGAGCACTGGCTCAGCTCGATGAACTTCTCGAAAAACCAGTCACCCTCATCATGGGGGGCGGAGGGGCCATGATCCTTGCGCATGGCTTTCCGCTAGCCACCACCGACATCGATGCCGTCCCCAAGGGCATAGAGATTGCCGAACTCGATGTCCTGGTGAAAAAAATTGCTCTCGAACAGCAGCTCGCGCCCGACTGGCTAAACCCTTACTTCTCGACATTCGCACACACACTCCCTCTGGATTATGGCGAACGGCTGGTTGATGTTTTTTCAGGACGCCATCTTCGCGTGCGTGCACTCGGTAAAGACGAGATGCTACTCATGAAATGTTTTGCCCATCGCCAGAAAGATGTAGGGCACGCGAAATCCCTCATTAAAAAGGGGGCCGATCTCGACCGAGTGCAGACTCGAATCGAGGAACTGCTGAAGAAAAAGATTCCAGGCTCGCGTGAAGCCCTCGATTTCCTCGATGATGTCCTCGATCAGTGCGAGGGCAGCTAATGCAAGGACTGATCACCATTCCTAGCCTCGAGCAGCTCGAGCAGGCTTACGCCGAACTCCAGTCCTTACGACAAGCTCTGCCGGCTAGGCGGGTCATTGAACTTTCACAGTGGAGCCGATTTGACGCTCGACTAGCCGAACAGCTGGTCTCGCATCTCGTAAACCACTGGAAGGCCTGGAGCGTGGGCGAACTGCGTGAAGCTTTAGAACAAACCCCCTGGCCTGCAGCGTTTGGAGTACTCATGGCACACGGACGCCTTCATCCAGAACTGGATCGCGCCAGCCGCAGGGCTTTTAACGGAATGATCGAGGCAGTGCTGTCGGGACTTCCGCGAGGGGACGGCGGCTCATTCTTTATTGGCACCCGAACCTTCGGAGGAAGACAACAGAAACAAGACGCCGAATGGAGCAGCTCGCCCTATTCTTCTTGGGGCTACTTCGGCCGGGATCTGCTTCTCAATAAAGCAGCGCGTGTGACCCGCACTGCGCACTCTGCGGAACAGCGCCGCCGAGCGCTCGATCTTTTGATTGAGGAGCTCGAGCGCGAAGGCCGCCCCCTTTACACTCGCGACTACCGGGCCGCGCTGGGTAATCGCATTAGCCCTCGCCTCGCCGAGCTTGACCTTCAGGCCCACCCTCGACTCGTGGCGCGCGGACAAACACGCGGCAGAGTTTACCTGATTCGTCGACGCAAGCACTCGAGCTCATGACGGGGTCCAGAACCGACTGTAATAAAGCCACTTCAAGTACTCTTGCAGGGTCACACGTATTCCATGCAAATCGTGAGACCACTCTTGGGAGTCAAAAGGCTCTTGAAACACCGAAAGAGTCTCAAAACGAAGCACCTGACCCTCTGACTCTCGCTGCCGCTCCATCATCTGCTCAAAAATATATCGAGCGCGCCTCATGTGATAGCTCGAGGTCACTAAGAGAACCGAACGCCACCGCCGCTCTCGAGCAAGCTTTAACAACCAAAGAGCATTCTCTTCAGTATTGGTGCTTTCAGTCTCAAGAATGACATCGCCCGAACTCAGAAGGTTACTCACCCCGGTTCGCAGCTGGGTCTGTAGACTTTTCAAGGTGCTTTGCGGACCTAATCCAGAAAAATAAAGAACCGGTTGAGGCAGGCTCTTCGCGCCCAGAGCAAGCTCACGGTAACGCACCCAAAGATCCCCTGCCGCTGAGATTCGCCCTCGCCCTCCAGCCAAACACACAATGGCATCCACTGGAGGTAGATGCACCCCATCGACCGTGTCTTGATAAGCATAGACAGCACTGGCAGCGCCCCGGAGCCAAAAAGAAAAGACCAATAATATCAACGAAAAAACCGAAACCAGACCCCAAATGCGCCACCGCCGCTCTCGAGCCCGTGGCTTTCTTGGTTCAGCTTTCACGCGAGACACCTCTTCTCGTTTGGCCTTCTTCTCTGGCCTTTTTTTCTGGCCTTCTTTTTTGGCCGTCTTACCTCGTGCTCAAGCTCGGGCGCGGGCGGTCGCACGACCCACTGGCAAGCGAAGCAACTGACGAGTTCAGCACTTTCTTGGTCCTCACTTTTGGCCATTTTTCCGTCTTGCAAAATCGCATGGCCTCCTCTAGGTTGTCGATTCATTTTAGGTTTCAAGTTTTTAGGATGCGAAAGGTTTTGTCATGGCTAAGTTTTGTGAAGTCTGCACTAAAGGTCCCGTCACTGGTAATCGAGTTTCTCACTCGAACATCAAGACCCGCACCCGTTGGCTGCCAAACCTGAAGCGAATGAAAGCCGTTATTGACGGCGCTACCCGCACGCTTCGTGTTTGCACGCGATGCATTCGTTCCGGGAAGATCACTCGCCCTGTCAAGCGCACGTGGAAGCCTGAAGCTAAGACTGCTTAAGGAATTCTGGAGCACGTGGGCTGTCTGAGCCCACCAGAATGCCTCGCATTCTGGTCAGCCGACTTTGATGGCACTACTCAAGAAGGCGCTTAAATCCGGGTGCCCTACCAACGTGAGCCGGCAATAGGATTGGGGCGGTAGCCCCAAACTTCTCCAGGAATCATTGGATCGTAGCCAACTCCAAATCCGGAGGCTGAACCCCAGCACCGCAAACTGCCCGAACTGGTGATGCCACAAGACTGAACCTCGCCGGTGGCGACAGCGCTATACCCTGAGCCAACGACCACCGGGCTAGTTCGATCAACATCAGTACCGTCACCCAACTGCCCTTGTCCGTTATAGCCCCAACAATTGAGAACGCCCGCACTGGTAACCCCGCAAGTGTGGTATTTACCAGCGGCAACTGAGGCATAAACCACCCCTGAATCAACAACAGTCGGCGTAGATCGGTCGACAGTAGATCCGTCCCCCAGTCGGCCATCAGGGTTCGCGCCCCAACACTTCAACACCCCGGCAACGGTGATCCCACAAGAATAGTAGAAACCTGCAGTAACCGCTTGATAACTCTCTCCAGGATCCACAACCACGGGGCTCAAGCGGGAGTCTAAGGTGCCATCGCCCACCTGACCCGAAAAATTATACCCCCAGCACTTCAGCGTTCCGCCGACCGTAATGCCACAGGAATGGAGGAATCCGGTCGCAATTGCGGCATAACTCTCGCCCGAGTCGATGACGACGGGACTTGAGCTGCTATCCGTGGTGCCATCCCCTAATTGGCCAGACGAATTCTCACCCCAGCATTTCAGAATACCCGCCTCCGTGATGCCACACGAATGGTTATCGCCGAGCGAAATCGAGATATAACTCGATCCAGAATCGACAACGGTAGGGCTCAAGCGGTCATCTGTGGTGCCATCGCCCAGTCGGCCGTCGCGGTTATCTCCCCAACACTTCAGAGTGCCCAAATTGGTAATTCCGCAGGTATGGTAGAGGCCAGCAGAAACCGTCAGATAAGCTGACCCACCATCGACCACCACTGGGGTGGATCTTGCTGAGTTCGTCCCATCGCCGACCTGCCCGAGCCAATTCGCCCCCCAACAGAGCAGACTTCCATCTCCATTAATCGCGCAAGAGTGGGGGTTACTCCAATACTCGCCCGTCGCTACCCGAGTGTAAGTATTCGAAGGAATCACCGACACCGAGTTTTGGCCCTGGTTTCCCACTAGGTCGGTCTGTTTTACGACAAAATCCAGCCCGCGATAATGCCATTCCTTGTACGAGATAAACTGAACCCCAAGACATTGGTCATACTCTTCTGGAAGGGGATTCGCGCAATATTCATAGCCTTGCGGCTCAGATCGCATTCTCTCAGTGAAAGTGAAGGTTCCATCGGCGAGAGAGGTCAGATTCACCGTAGCTGAAAAGGTTCCCCCGGAACACACCGTCGGAGCACCCGCAGTTACCGTTACCGTGCCGCTTGAGGCCTGAACAGTAATGGCGCTTCCCTCTTCGCAGGTGCCAGTTACCGAATACGAAACGGCCTTACTAGGAGAACTGATCAGGCTAGCTTCGCTTGGTGACGTGATGGCTACCTTAGAGTACCGATCGACATTCAGCGCACTCGAGCAAGCCGATTGACTCGAGTTTCCTGAAGCATCAGTGCTCGTGACCCTGAACGAAAACGTGAAATAAGGAACCGAATAATTGTAGTAAGAGGGGGTCGTAAAAGACTGAGCGACTGCCGAAGCGCCGCTAGTGATTGGCGATCCTGAAGCAGTCGCGCAGGTCGAATCGCTGTAAAACTGAATCTGCTGACTCGAAAGATCTGAAGAAGACGATTTGCTCCAGCTTGCAGTCAAAGTACTCGCATTCGTTGGCGAGCTTTGTTGCCATCCCAGAGCACTTGCTGCCACCGGTGCAACCGTATCTTTCGTGATGGCAACTGAAGTCTGCCCGAGATTTCCTGCGAGATCAGTCTGACTTACCGTAAAAGTAAGTGTGCCGTCGGCAAGCGTGCTGAGATCGAGGGTGGTGCTAAATCCCCCCCCTGAACAAGAAGGCTGCGGATTTGCACTTACTGTCACCGAAGCACTGACAGCACGAACTGCGAGCGCGACTCCACTCTCACAAGCTCCGGAAACAGAATAAGCGCTGAGAGCACTTGCTGAGTTAACGATGCTTACCGCAGTGGGGGCCGCAATCGTCACCACCGGAGCCACAGTGTCGACCGCAATTGATCCCGAGCAATTTGAAGTGCTGGAGTTTCCAGCAGTGTCAAAGCTCGTCACTTTGTAAGTGTAAATTCCTCCGTCTGCGCCAGTGAAAGCCTGCTGAGTCGCAGAAGACGTGAGGTTGATCAGCGACCCCGAAACGGTCGTGCAGGTCGAATCACTGTAAAACTGAATCTGCTGACTCGAGAGATCTGAAGAAGACGATTTGCTCCAAGTTGCGGAGAGTAAGGTAGCATTGGTGGGTGAAGACTGCTGCCAACCCAGACTACTCGCCAAAGCGGGAGCCTGGGTGTCTTTCGAAACATGAACTAAGATTTGATCTTGGTTTCCAGCGAGATCACTCTGACTAGCAGTAAAAGTGAGCGTTCCATCTACAAGGCCAGCGAGATTGAGTGTGGTGCTAAAGCTTCCACTAGAGCAAGAAGGCTGCGTCGTGGGGGTGACAGTTGAGGCCCCAATTTTTGCGGTGACCGATACTGTGCCACCACTCTCACAGGTTCCTGAAACCGGATAACCGCTGAGAGCACTTGCCGAGTTAACGATGCTTACCGCAGTGGGGGCCGCAATCGTCACTACCGGAGCCACAGTGTCGACCGCAATTGATCCCGAGCAATTTGAAGTGCTGGAGTTCCCAGCAGTGTCAAAGCTCGTAACTTTGTAAGTGTAAATTCCACCGTCTGCTCCAGTGAAAGCCTGCTGAGTCGCAGAAGACGTGAGGTTGATCAGCGACCCCGAAACGGTCGTGCAGGTCGAATCATTGTAAAACTGAATCTGCTGACTCGAGAGATCTGAAGAAGACGATTTGCTCCAGCTTGCAGTCAAAGTACTCGCATTCGTTGGCGAGCTCTGTTGCCAACCCAAAGCACTCGCTGCAACCGGTGCCAGCGTATCTTTCGTGATGGCAACCGAAGTCTGCCCCAAGTTTCCATCAGGGTCGCTCTGACTTACCCTAAAAGTAAGTGTGCCATCGGCAAACGTACTGAGATCGACAGTGGTGCTAAAAACTCCACCCGAGCAAAGGGGCTGAGTCAACGGCTCTACGGTCGAAGCTCCCCTCGAAACCGCGATCGACAAGTCGAGTCCATCATGACAGGCACCCGAAATGGAATAAGCCCCAACGCTAGGGGTGGATGCCGAAATGACGGTCGTGTTCGAGGGGAATAGAACCGAGCCCAAAAATCCGGCCCCTTGATACAAAAATGCACTACCGGTTATCGCTGGCGCCTCGGCCAAGAAGGCCTTACCCCTCACCTCACCTCCAAGACGACAACCGCTAAGAAAGACAAATCCCGCGACGGCTACTGCCTGGAGGGCTCGTCGATTGCTTCTAAGGGGTTTTACCAAATGAGTCATTTCAGGAAGCTCCCCATCTCTTCGTATCGTGACAGTGACGCAGCAGGCCGTAAACTGTGTCACCAACGACCCAATAATGGGGGGCTGTGAATCCAACGCCCCTTCCGGGCACAAATGAGCTGGTCCTGATCACGGCGACTCTCATGATCCACACTCTCCCCTCCAGACCCTTCGGAATCGACGAGAAGTATGTTGAGTAAAAAGATCTGCTATTGTCCGCTATTGACTCATAAAAACGAGAAAGCCCCTGTAGATCGACAGCGCGATCTACAGGGGCTCTTCAGAGACGACTCAACTTTTACTCTGCTGTTTAACTAGCCTTTAAAAGCAATGGCCTCGATCTCCACGATGACATCACGAGGAAGCCGAGCGACCTCAACCGTCGAGCGAGCGGGAGTGACCCCAGTGAAGTACTTGCCGTAGATCTCATTGACCTTCGGGAAATCATTCATCGACTTGAGAAAAATCGTCGTCTTCACGACATGCTCGGTGCCACAGCCTGCTGCTGCCAGCACTGCCTTCATGTTCTCGAGCACTTGAACCGTCTGACCCTCGACATCGGTGGCCTGAAGGGTTCCCGTTTTTGGATCCAGAGCGATCTGTCCTGAGCAAAAAACCCAAGGCCCAGCCTGAATCGCCTGGCTATAGGGTCCAATCGGTTTCGGCGCGAGATCCGTCAAAATCGCTTTCTTTTCCATTTGAACTCTCCCTTAGAGATTTGCCCCGCGCTCAGCGGCAGCCTTACGTTGATGAATTTCCATGGCAGCAATAGCAGCCATATTTACCGCATCGCTAATGTCGCTATTCTGCTGAAGAACAAAAACAGGCTTATTCATTCCCACGAGAATCGGGCCCACCGCCTCGGCGTCTGCCAAACGCTGCATCAGTTTGTAAGCGATGTTTCCAGATTGAAGGTCAGGAAAAATCAAAACATTCGCGTTGCCGGGCACTTGGTTGAACGGAAAGCTGGATTTTGAAATCTCAGGGTTCAAGGCCGTATCTGCCTGCATTTCACCATCAACCACTAACTCAGGTGCGCGGTACCGGATGATCTCGACCGCACGAGCGACCTTCGACGCAAAAGGATGTCCATTCGAGCCAAAGTTCGAAAATGAAACCATCGCGACCCGAGGCTCATGCAGCATGAACTTTTCTGCCAGCTGTGCCGTCTGAATGGCAATATCAGCAAGTTCCTCGGCAGAGGGCTCAATATTCACAGTCGTATCTGCGAAAAAAAGCACCCGCTTTTTTAGCACCATCATATAGATGCCTGCCAAGCGTGACCCGGGCTTCGCTCCAATCACTTGCAGCGCCGGCTTCAGGGTTTCGGGATAACTCTGGCTAATGCCGTTGACCATTCCGTCGGCATGACCAAGTTCCACCATCATCGAGCCGTAATAATTCGGCTGCTTCATCAACGTGAGCGCCAAGGCTTGAGTCACGCCTTTGCGTTGCCGCTTCTCGAAAAAGAGTCGTGCGTACTCTGCTCGCTCCGCCGAGGTCGACGGCCGGATCACGGAAACTCCCTCGAGGTCCTTCTCTAAACCCAGCTCTCGAATTCGATCGGTAATGATCTTGTCATTCCCAAGAAGAATGGGCTCACAAATCCCATCTTCGCGCATCTGTGCGGCTGCCTTCAGAATTTTCTCATGCTCACCTTCAGGCAGAACAATCCGCGCGGCTTTTCCCTCACTTCGGACTCGCTTCTTAATCCCACGCATCAACGTGTAAGAAGCGCCCAGCATGGCCTCAAGCCTTTCGCGATACTGAAGCAAGTCGATCTTTTTTCGAGCGACTCCTGACTTCACGGCAGCTTCAGCAACGGCCGACGCCACCCAAAGCAGTGCGCGGCGATCAAAGGGTTTTGGAATGAGGTACTCGCGACCAAACTTGAATTTCTGCCCCCCATAAGCGCGCGATACGCTCTCGGGTACGTCTTCTCGGGCAAGTTGCGCCAAGGCCCGAACCGCAGCCATCTTCATTTCCTCGTTAATAGCGGTGGCCATGGTGTCGAGGGCGCCCCTGAAAATAAAGGGAAAGCCCAAGACGTTATTGACTTGATTGGGATAATCCGAGCGCCCCGTAGCCATAATTGCATCAGGGCGTATCTTCAGCACGTCCTCAGGAAGCACTTCAGGATCGGGATTTGCCATCGCGAAAACAATCGGATCTTTGGCCATACGACCAACATCTTCAACGCTGATTCCATCCTTGACCGAAACCCCAACGAACGCATCGGCACCTTCCATCGCCTCAGAGATTGTACGCTTCGACGTTTCGATCGCGAAACGCTCTTTATAAGGATTCATTCCCTCTTTTCGACCACGATAAATGACGCCTTTCGAGTCACACATGATCATGTTCTCGCGCTTGACGCCTAAGCTGAGGTAGAGATTCGCGCACGCGATCGCCGCTGCTCCTCCGCCGCAAAAAACGACTCGAACTTTTCCAATGTCTTTGCCAACGACTTCAAGCGCATTCAAAAAAGCAGCGCCACTGATCACGGCGGTGCCATGTTGATCGTCATGAAATACGGGAATTTTTAAGCGCTTTTTGAGCTCCTCTTCGATGTAGAAGCACTCTGGAGCCTTGATGTCCTCGAGGTTGATCCCACCAAAAGTGGGCTCTAGCATCTCGCAAGCACGAATCACATCGTCGGGGTTCTTGGCGTTGACCTCAATATCGAAAACGTCGATGTCCGCGAACTTCTTAAAAAGAACCCCTTTTCCTTCCATCACGGGTTTCGAGGCCGCGGCGCCAATGTCTCCGAGCCCAAGGACGGCGGTACCGTTTGACAACACCGCCACTAAGTTACCCTTAGCCGTGTATTCGTAAATTAACTCTTCTTTCTCAGCAATCATACGACAGGGTTCAGCAACCCCTGGCGAATACGCCAATGACAGATCGGCTTGAGTAGCGACCGGCTTAGTCGGTACTACCTCAATTTTTCCTTTGCGACCCCGAGAGTGATATTCCAACGCTTGATCGTAGAGCGACATCTTCAGAGTTTCCTTTGAGCCCCCGAAACTGACACAAGGGACGTCGCCTGTCCAAACACAAAAAACCAAACGTAAAAAACCAGTGGCGCTCTCGGCCAGGCATGGCAATCTTAAGGGGCATGCGCCGTTCGTCAGGACTTCAGAACCAGAGGCAATCGTGGCTTTCAGGGCTCATCTTGGGCACCGCTTTGCTCCTTCCCTCAGAGTCTTCTGCCGATTTTCAGCTCAACGACTGGCAATTACACCGCCGAGAGCGAGGCGAGTGGAGTTTATCGGGAAGTTCGCGATTTTTTTCTTCAACAAAAAATCGAGATGGCACTGGAAACTCAGCCTCTGTTGCTGGACTTGAATCTTACAAAAGAACCGCACTGAACCTCGAGGCTCAGTGGGGCCTACACTCGCGCTTAACCCTTTATGGGCGACTCAACTGGCTTGCAAATCAGATCAGGTCGACCACGATCACGGGCAACCGCTACGGCTTTGCAGATCAGAGCGCAGGGCTGTCGCTGCGTTTGATCGAAAGTAGCGTCGCCCTCGACTTGCAGGCTCAACTCGATCTTCCTGCCTACAGTAACGTGAACGACGCCACGAC
>JBDLQW010000138.1:0-7867 GCA_039800365.1 Pseudomonadota bacterium | reverse complement strand
AGATTTTAGAAGAGCACCAGTTCATTGCAGACTTGGTCGAGGCCGAAATTCCTGCGGTTGCTCCCATTCCGTTTTCAGATGGCTCGACCCTCCATCAGACTCGCGAAGGCATTTATTATACAGTGTTCCCTCGAGTTGGAGGACGCTCGCCGGAAGAGCTTTCGACCGAGCAGTTGATACGCTTGGGTCGTCTTTTAGGGCGGATGCATGTGGTAGGTGCAAGTCGTCCGGCGCCGCATCGGCTTCGCTTGACCCCAGAGACCTATGGCCTTCGAAGTCTTGAGTTTTTATTGCAGGAGGGCTTTTTGCCCAGCGCTATTCGAGGGCGTTATGAGAAGGCCGTCAGGGCCGTTTGCGAGTGGGCGCAGCCTCGGTGGGATTCACTCAGGCCCACGCAGTGGCATCGCCTTCACGGTGATTGCCATTTGGGAAATTTGCTTTGGAATGATCGCGGGCCTTTTTTTCTGGATTTTGACGACATGCTGGTTGGCCCAGCAGTGCAGGATCTTTGGCTGATCCTTGCAGGCCGCCCTTCTGAAGATCCCTTAGCTCGCGAGCAGTTCCAGGCGCTCTTAGAGGGGTATGAAGAATTTCGAGAGTTCGATCGGGCGCAGATGAGCTGGGTTGAGGCGCTGCGCGCCTTGCGTTTGATCCATTATACGGCCTGGATTGCCCGGAGATGGAAAGATCCTGCATTTCCCGCGGCCTTTCCTCAGTTTGATACCCCTCGCTATTGGGAAGAGCAGCTTCGAGATTTAGAGAAACAGGTCGAAATCTTGACCGAAGCGCCGTCCGCTTTTATGGTGGAGTGATGCGGTGTGGCCTCTTGGTTCGATCCATCTTCTGGGGAATGATCGTCAGCGTTGGAGTATTGGCGTTTCAGTCCAGCACTTCGTTTTCATCCCTGGCTTCTTCGGGTCTGGAGCTTTCATTTCTTCCAAGTGATCCTTCGTCAGAGTATTTGCCTGTTGCGGAAAATGCTCCCGATCACGGTTTTTGCGCCAAATGGGACCCCGAGTATGGCTACCGTGGCAAGGCCTGCTGCGAGCGGGTTCCGGCGTTTCGAAGGGCCTCAGCAGCCAAGTGTTCGCCTCAGCGAGTGAAGTGGAATTTTTGCGATGAGATGACCGAGGAGCAGCGCGAGTATCTCGAGTTAGCGCGTCACGGTAAGTTGGGGAGCTGGTGGGAGAATCGCAGTGGGCTTCAGCAGTCCCGCGCGTACTGTGGAGTGAATCAAGGTTTTTTGGTGCATGGCCGACCTCTGGTGCCGACTCCTGAAAATCGGCTCTTGATTCGAAATCCTCATCGTTGCACGCAATTTGGTACCGATCGGATGGTCGGGGCGCTGGAGTGGTTGGGGCGCGAGATTCATCGCGAGTATTCCGATTCAAACCATTCGGGAGTTCGGTTGAACGTGGGCGATCTTTCCGCTCCCCGAGGCGGCTGTATCTCGGGTCGCCGGGGGCGCCGCGGTCATGCGTCGCATACTTCAGGGCAAGATGCTGACCTGGGCTTTTTATATCCCCGCGCTGGAACCCGTGAAGTCAATGCGTTCGCTCATGATTTTGATGTGAAGGCGAATGTCTGGTTGTTGAAACGCCTTTTTTCGAACCCTTACGCATGCGTGAAGTTGGTCTTTGTTGATCAGCGTTTGATCCGCAAGATGAGCAAGGCAGCTTTCGGTGATCTTGAGTGGGAACGAATTCGGCCCTTCATTAAGCATATCCGAGGGCATCGGCATCACTTTCATGTTCGTGTCGGCGATGTACCGGGTCTTCCTGGGTGCCCGCATCTTCCGTTTGATCCTCATGGTGATGCAGATCCAGGCGAAGAGGATTGGGAAGGTGACTCACCCGAGGGCGGAGACGGACAGTCGCTGATGCAGCCCGGACGCTTGGAGGCGAAAGCTCAAGTGGGATCGTGGTCGGCAGCGACTTTGAACCAAGAGCGTTTGAAGACTTCCGCATCCTCTGCGTCTCGTGCTCCCAGTCAGGACGAATCCACTGACTAGTTGAGATTTTGCCGTGATAGCGGGCCGACTGGAGTTGTTTTTGCAAACTGCGGTCGCTTGATGAACGTGTTGGTGGTGGAAGACGACCGATCAATCCGCGAGACGATAGGCATCGTGCTTGAAGCCTACCGTCATCAAGCTGAACTCGTGGCGAATGCCCAAGAAACTCTCGATTTTCTCGAGCGAAGGCTCGGGCACTGGCCCGATGTCATGCTTTTAGATCTCAAACTTGCCACAGAGCGTGGCGAAGAGGTTTACGAGAGGATTCGGGCACGATTTGGCAAGACTCCCCCCACGATTGTGATCTCGGCAGCCCAGGAGGGAGCCAAACGAGCCGCGCGCATCCCCGGAGCATCTTTTCTGTCGAAGCCATATTCTATTGATCAGTTGCTCGAGGCGATTGAACGAGTAGCGACGTCTGTTTCAGTTGGAGTGGCCTCGAGCTCAAGCTCGGCGTAAAGAGCCGCATGATCTGACAGGCGAGACCAGGGGGCGCCGACGAGCGCTTGGGCAAACTGGGCTCGCAGTCCCCGGAAATAAAGACGGTCAAGCCTCAGTGAGGGCATCCATATCGGAAACGATCGGGCATGAGCGCCATGAACTTGGTGATAGGCCTCTTTGACGTTCAGGCGTTTCTCGAGGATCGGACTGGCGCGCTCCCGCCAGTCGTTGAAGTCGCCTCCCATGATCAGCGGCTCGGGGTTTTTGATGGTTCGATGGATGCGATGGCAGATTCTTCGAATTTGACTGCGTCGATCCGATTCGAACAAGCCCAGATGTATTGAAAGCGCATGGATGGGAAGATCGAGCTCGGGAATCCTGACGACGGCGTGAAGGATTCCTCGTTTTTCTAAAGAATTGGTCGAGATGTCGATATTCTCAAAAAAAGTGATGGGGTACTTGCTGAGTACCGCATTACCGTGGTGCCCCAGTGTCGTGACGGCGTTCCGTCCATAGGCGTGATGGTGCCAGATCTCATCAGCGAGGTACTCGAGCTGTGAGGCATCTTCTTGGTGATCAAAACCGAGAACTTCTTGCAGAAAGACGAGATCAGCCTTGCTCTCGCGAATGGCATGCCTCATGAGGTGCAAGACTTTCTTGCGGCGGAGATGATGAAACCCCTTGTGAATATTGTAAGTCAGTACTCGAAGAATCATGGCAGGATCGTTTCTCTGAAGGCCCGAATCAACCAGACGAGGAAGCTGGGCACGATGAGGCCGTGAATCAGCACAATCCACGGCAATGGAGTCCAGTAGTGGGTTTGGGAGAGCACTTTTTCGTATGTCGAAAATCGTGGGTCGAACCAGAGTCTCAGGGTTCGTGCGAAGTGCCGCTGACCGAATCCTTGAAGCTTGCGCAACTGAAAGCGCTCAAACCGACGAACCACTGAGGAGGGAAAGGATCGGCCCCATAGGGTGGAGAGGAGGATGGCCATCCACCAGCTGCTGATCGTGATTCGCGAGCTGAGGTTGGGGTCAAGCAGAAGGCTCGTGGCGAGAAAAATGGCAAGAAACGGAATCGGCGCCATCCACACCGAGTAAAGCAGGGCGGCAAGAACCCAGGCAGTAAGAGAGCCTTGAGGTGCAGTTGCTCGCGCCAGGAAAAGAACCCCGAGGAATCCTCCTGTCCAGCTTGCGCTCCAAGACAGTCGCTTGGCGATCGTGCGGGTTTTTGGACGGCGCAGCTTCGAGAGCATTCGGCGCTTGCATCGATAAAAGTAGGGAATCTCGGGATCGATCGCTTTTTGCCAAGGAATCTTTCCGAGAAGCGGCGCACGGCGAGAGTGGGCGGCCTCTTCGGCGATGGCGTCAACCCGATTCAGTGTCGAGCTCGACCAGTGATTTTTGAGGCATTGGCCGAAGCGTTTGATCTCGGCCTGTTCTTGCGAGTTTCTGGCTTCGAAAGTCAGCATTAACTCAGAGTCGAGACGAAGGGCGCGCGCCGAAAAATTGGCCGAGCCGATGCTGACGAACCGGTCATCCACGAAAAGAAGTTTCGAGTGCACATAGATGGCGCGTGGTCCGCTCGTTGGGCGATAGACTTCAAAATGAACGTGGGGAAAGCTTTGGGCCGCTCGCTGCAACTGAGCGAGCAGGTTCGCTTGAAACCAGGCCATGCGTGCTGGAAGAAAGCGCAGGTGCGAAAGGTCAGCGAGGATTAGCGTGATTCGAAGCTCTTGGCGTGCCGAAGAGATTTTTTGAAGGAGGGCTTGTGCGACTTGTTTTGACCAAAAATATTGGCCTTCTAGCCAGATTTCATGTTTGGCGCTGAGGATTAAATCGCGAAAAAGAAACTCGATCTCACGAATCAGCGGTCTTTGGGGTTCATCAGGGTCAATAGACGAGCGCGTGCGACTGATCCAAACCAGTCGGGATTCGGAAGACTGAGCTAAGCCCGATACGAGGGTAGAATCGGGCTTGGGCGTCTGATGGGGCCTCAATTCGGGAGCAGGAATGGAACTCACTTTTCTCCAGCGGCGGGCGCAGTGTTGAAGCAAGAGTGAGCAGGTGGGCCCACTGAGTCGCACGCCGAGTTCATGATAAGGGCCATAGGCTTCTTGCTTGCGGTCGAGAGAGCGTCGGGGGTCGGAGCGTCGATGTTGAGGGGTGTCCCAGCGATCAGCGCAAAGATCGACCCCGCCTGTGATGGCGGTTTGCCCATCAACCAGAATGAGTTTCTCGTGGTGAGAGGCGCCAAAAGGATGACGACTATCGAAGACCAGATGAACCCGGGGGTGAAGCTCTTCCCAGACCCGAGTCTGCAGCCATTCGCGTTGGGGAATGTAGAAGCTGGGGTGGTCCCACAGCAACAGGTAGAATCGCAGGTCAGGAGTCTTCTCGCAAAGCCGGAGCACTTTGGCTTTTAAGGTTTCAAAGCGGGAGGTGGCAACAGCGCCAGGCCGCTCGGGCCATCTCAGGAGCAAACGCGAGTCGAGCTGCCAGCCCACAATGAAGACCCAGTGCTGGGCGTCCTCGAGGAGCTCTGCAGCGCTGTCAAAATATTCAGAAGCGTCCCAGAGCGCCTTCCAGTCGGTGGCTTGCGAGGGCTTCCAATAGGCTCTTCGAGAAAGCGTCACAAAACGTGGAAATTACAAGCCACATGCCGCATGATGGAAGCCTATGCAACGCACCGTTCGCACGCACACTTGTGGAGAGTTACGAGCCGCTCATGATGGCAAAGAAGTCACTCTTTGTGGCTGGGTAGGAAAACGACGAGATCACGGCAGCTTGATCTTCATCGATTTAAGAGATCGTCATGGAATTACCCAAATCACGTTTGATCCAGCCGAGCAGGCAGCCGCGTCGGGTCTTCATGAGTTGGCTGGACGGTTGCGCGGAGAATATGTCGTTTGGGTCAAGGGACGGGTACGCGTTCGTCCGGGGGCAATGGCCAATCGAACGATGGCCACCGGAGCGGTCGAGGTTCTGGCCTCAGATCTGAAAATCCTTTCAGAGGCCAAGACGCCTCCGTTTGTGATTGATGACGATGCGGAAGTCGCTGAAACCCTAAGGTTGAAATACCGTTATCTGGATCTGAGAAGGCCCTCGCTCCAGAGAAATTTGCTGATTCGACATCGCATGCTTTCGATCGTTCGCAATCATTTAGATGCCCACGGTTTTTGCGAGATCGAGACCCCGATTCTTTATAAGTCGACCCCAGAGGGCGCGCGCGATTTCATCGTTCCGAGTCGGTTAAACCCGGGCACCTTTTACGCACTCCCTCAGTCGCCTCAAACCCTCAAACAACTTCTGATGATCAGTGGAATGGATCGATACTATCAAATCGCGCGCTGTTTCCGCGATGAAGACCTGCGCGCCGATCGGCAGCCTGAGTTTTCTCAGATCGATATCGAGACTTCGTTCTTGGATGAAGAGGCGCTTTTTCCGATTTTCGAAGAAATGATGAAAAAGCTTTGGAAGGAAGTTCTGGGTCAGGAGCTCAAGACGCCCTTTCCTCGAATGAGCTATCGCGAAGCCATGAATCGCTTCGGCAGTGATAAGCCCGATGTGCGGTTCGGCTTAGAATTACAGGATCTTTCATCGCTTTTTGAAAAGAGTGCATTTCAAGTTTTCAGTAATGCTTTGAAGGTCAATGCTCGTGGAATTCGGGGCTCGATTCGCGCAGTTGTCGTTTCAGGCGCTTCAGAGCGTTATTCTCGTAAGGATTTAGACGAACTTCAGGCGTTAGGCGCCGCTCACGGCGCCAAGGGTTTGCTCTGGATCAAGGTTCAGCCCTCGGGTGAGCTTCAGAGCCCGGCGGCGAAGTTTTTTTCAGAGGAGGAAAAGCAGGGACTGGTGGCTCAACTCTCGCTTAAACCCGGAGATCTCGTTTTGATGATCGCCGATGGAAAAGACAAAGTCGTCTGTGAGGCCTTAGGCGCAGTGCGATTGAGCGTGGGTGCGCGAGAGGGGATGATTCCGAAACTCGGCGAAGGTGCGCCAGCCTTTCTTTGGGTGGTGAATTTTCCATTGCTGGAATTTGATGATCGCGATGGGCGTTTCTATGCGTGTCATCATCCGTTCACGTCGCCCAAGCCCGAGCATTTCGATGACTTTGTCTCGAGTAGAAACCTCGAGCGGATCGAGGCTAGCGCGTACGATCTTGTGTTGAACGGAGTCGAAGTGGGCGGTGGAAGCCTGCGGATTTACCGTCCCGATGTGCAAGGCGCGATGTTTAAGATCCTGGGGCTGACGCCGGAGGAAGCGCAGCAGAAGTTTGGATTCTTTCTCGAGGCGCTTCAGTACGGCACCCCCCCTCACGGAGGGATGGCTTTTGGAGTTGATCGCTTGGCCGCGCTACTTTGTGGCGTGGGACCGATTCGTGACGTGATGGCATTTCCAAAAACCCAGCGAGGCACGTGCTTAATGTCGGAGTCTCCTTCGGAAGTGAGCGCCGAACAGTTGGCTGAGCTGGGGGTTTCGATCACGGCTCAGAAAGGGTAAAAACGAAAGAGCCATGAAGGCCTCGTTTTCAGCCGAAGCTCGAGCTCAAGCCCTTCAGCGTTTCGAACGCGAGACGTTCGATGTGTTGGTCGTGGGTGGCGGAATTACGGGTGCAGCGGTCGCACGCGAGTGTTGTAGTCAGGGCTTATCGGTTGCCCTCATCGAGAAGCGGGATTTCAGTTTTGGGACCTCCTCAAGAAGCTCGAAGCTTATTCATGGAGGCTTGCGATACCTCGAAAATTTTGAATTTAAGCTCGTTTTCGAGGCGCTCTCAGAACGTGCCTTGCTTTTGAAGACGGTGCCTCACTTGGTGAGGCCCCTGCCGTTTTATTTTCCAGTCTATCGGGGTGATCGTAATGGCCGGGCCATCTTATCTTTGGGCCTTTGGCTCTATGACTTGCTCGCGCTTTTTCGGGCGCCCGGTTATCATCGGTCGCTTTCTAAGAAACGCCTTTTGAGGGAATTGCCCGAGCTTCGAGGCGAGGGGTTACGGGGCGGTTTCAGGTATTTCGATGCCAGCATGTGGGATGACGTCTTAGGGATTGAGCTGCTTCGCGATGCTGCTCGTCGCGGAGTCGCTGCAGTCAATTATGTCGAGGCGACACGTCCGATTTGGGAAGGTGATCGTATTACGGGCTTTGCTTTTCAGGATCTCGAGGGGAGCCGACAAGGTGTGGTTCGCGCTCGAAGAGTGATTCTGTGCGCAGGACCGTGGACTGATGAGGTGGGCGCCCGATTGACAGCAGAGCGAGGGGCGAATCCTGAGACAAAAGAAGGTAGGGGTTCTTCTGGTGCCAACCCGTCTTGGAAGAAGTGGCTTGCTCCGAGTAAGGGCGTGCATTTGCTCTTCGACTTGAAGAGGCTTCCGTTGCCTGGGGCTATGGTCATGAGCCAACCCGAGGATGGTCGCATT
>JBDLQW010000137.1:0-3962 GCA_039800365.1 Pseudomonadota bacterium | reverse complement strand
TGATTGAAATGACGCTTTAACCCCGTGACTCAAGTGCAGCCCCAGAATCACGAGTGAGAGAAAATACCAAGCCACGTACCCCGGCTGCTGAAACTTCTCGACCACCAGAGTATAAATATCGCGCATCTCAACCCCGTCGACCATTGTCGTGTAAACGGGACCGTACTTGAACGTGATTAAATGCAGCACCACGAAGCTCAAAAGCAAAAGTCCTGAGAGAATGGCAGTTTTTGCTGCAAAACTGGTTTTCTTCACTCCCATGCCCGAGTGAGCATACCCGACCGGACGAGCGGCTCGATTGGCCATGGTGAGCTGAATCGTCAACCCGATGTGAATCAGGAAGAACGCGACCAAACCCGCTTCAGCAACGTAAATTGCGGGGTTAGAAACCAATTTGTGACTGTAAAGATTGTAAGCGTCTGGCCCTACGAAAAGCAGGAGGTTTCCTGCCATATGAGCCAAGGTGAAGAACGAGATCGCTAGCCCCGTTAGCCCTACTAGCTTTTTCTTACCGATACTCGAGCCCAGATAGGCCTTCCACGATGTCGCCGTTGCCATAAGTTGAACCTCAATTTCGGGTGATCCCTTTTGTATATAGCGGCTTGCGGCGGTCGACTCAAGAAGTTGAGGGAAGAAACTGTAACCCGAGGCCCGCGCCTCGGTAAGAAGCCCGAGGCCCATGCCTCGGTAAGAAGCCCGAGGCCCATGCCTCGGTAAGAAACCCGAGGCCCATGCCTCGGTAAGAAGCCCGAGGCCCATGCCTCGGTCAGAAACCCGAGGCCCATGCCTCGGTCAGAAACCCGAGGCCCACGCCTCGGTCAGAAACCAGAGGCATTTTGACGCCCTAGTAGACGAGCTCGAGTGTCTGCACCGGAACCACAATGGACTGGCCCAATTGGGTGCTGACGGCAATTCCTAGAAACACCTCTTGCTCATGTGCCGCCCCCTGAGAGGGCACCACAGCAAGAAGGCGCCCCTGAACCGGCACGACGGGCCGATGCCGAACTTGCCTTCCTGGAACGAACTCCAGAATTCGGGCCCAGGGAAAAACCAGCTCACGCCCGCCCGACAGCACTTTGACGGAAACAGGGGTTTTGTCGGGATTTCCCGAACCAGAGCCAGACCCCGAACCTAAGGACAAAACGGAACCTGACCCTAAAGCCCCTTCCGAAGAGGGTACGGGAGACGACGCCTGGCCAAGAGCAGGATTCTCTGTACCAGGAACGGCGCTTGTCCCGCGCACTCGGGACGCTTCGTAGAGATCGAGTTGAATGTGCTGAAGCACTTTTTCGAATTCGGGAAGCCATTGGGGAGCTTGAGTCCAGTGATCCTTAACAGCAAGACGACCTTCGAGATCGTGCAAGCGCGACGCGATGGATTTTGCCAGCGTTAGACGCGTTCCCATCAGCGAGCACACCCCTTTAAACGCGTGAACGCAGCGATAAAAATCAAGCAAAGGCGACTCTGGCTCACGAAGGTCGCGCCCGCGCCGTACCCAGTGCCCTGCCTCGCGCAAGGCATGACTTGCCTCGCCCAGCCACCGGGGTGAGTCTAAAATTAAAAGCTCTAAAAGACGATCGGGCGACACTGCTTCCTCCGTGACAAATCTTTATCGGAAGAACTGAGATGCGGATTAAGAGGCTATTATTAAACTGGTCCCGGCCTTTATGATTTTTCGATTTTTCTGCCCGCGCGAGCGCTCAGCTCGACTGAGCAGCGAGTCAAAGTCCAGACTTCAGTCAAATTTCGCCCGATCATAAAGGAAGCCGCCAGTTCACAAAAAACCACACTAAGCGGCTCGTCGCGGCTCATACCCTTTGCGTCGAATCGTAGTCAGGGTGCCAGCCGAAAAAGAGTTCAACACTCGCTGGTACCCATAGGTCAGAACCAATGCCCCAAAAATCGAGATATTTTTCAAAAACTGAACTGTTTGCATCTGGCGAAGCACAGGATCGCCTTCTTTCCAAAATCCGTGAAACGCCAAAGTCACGGGAACCAAGTACGCAGCCAACAGCAACGAGACGAAGGGGATACCAACCCCCAAAATCAATAGGCTCGAACCCACGATCTCGATCACTGCGGCCACGGGGAGCAAAAATCCCGAAAGGGGAATTCCTTGGGCCTGCATCTGCCCGAGGGTGCTGCCATAGGCCAAGAACTTGGCGACTCCAGAAGCCAGAAAGATCAGTCCAAGGGCGAATCGACCAACAGCAAGAGTGTTTTTCATCTGAAGACCAAGGTCCAATAACTGTTCCAGAGACCTCCGCTGACCCCATCGACACGCTTCGACTTTGAGGTCCCCGGGGGCTGCCGAGGTCGCTGATCCGCTAACCAGGCCAAGTCAAAAACCCTGCTTTTCTTTGTCAAATTATTCCAAAACAGACTGATAAATTTCTCACTTGGAAATTATCGCCCGGCCCCGTAGGGTGCGCCCCAACCAAGGAGCTGACATGACACGATCGATTTCAAAATTCCGGCGCACCCTCTCTCACGGCCTAGGCATCACCCTTTCGGCCGCGAGCTTCGGAATCGCTGTCCTGCTTACAGCAGGGGTCATCAGCTCTTCGGCTCAGGCCGCCGTCACTCTCCGCAAAGTCACCGTCGAGCGTGTGGTGGATGGCGACACCGTTCATGTTCGTGACGAAAAGCAGAACCTTCTCAAAATTCGAATGCAGGGCATTGATTCGCCTGAGTGGCACTTGGTGACGGATGCAGGCGTCGTCGGGCAACTTCCCTGGGGGCGAGACGCAGGCGAAGCCTTAAATCGAATGATTCCTAAAGGAGCCCGAGTCGAGCTTGAAGACTTCGGTCATGATAAGTACGGACGCACCTTAGGACACCTGACCCATCGCGGCCGCAACATCAACATTGAGCAAGTTCGATCTGGACAAGCCATCAGCTACATCATTTGTGAAGCCGGTCGATGCGACGAAGACTTTCTGGCAGAAATTCACGCAGGCGAAGTCGTTGACGCTTGTCATCAAGCAGAGACCCAAGGACTGGGTGTTTTCAATCCCCGAAATCGACTTCGTGAAATGCCGTTTGAGTTTCGGCTCAAACACCAAAGACGCAAGGCGGATAAATTCGTCGGAAATTTAAAAACTCGAACGTACTTTAGCCCCAACCAGTACAAACAGGTGCCCGTTTGCGATCGCATTTTCTTCTTGTCTGAGAAAGACGCGCAAGCGCTGGGCTTCACGCTCGACTCCAAAAACTAAACTGGCCCCGTTCTTTATGATTTGCTGATTTTTCGGCAAAATCAGCTCTCAGCTCGTCTGAGCAGCGAGTCAAGGTCTGAATTTCAGTCTTTTTCGAGCAAATCATAATCGAAGGGACCAGTTTAGAAGAAATGTACTTCCAGAGCTGCCTGCGAGCTCTCAGGAAAACACTGACACGCCAAACGAAATCCCTGCTCGATTTCCTCGGCAGAAAGGTGCTGTCGTTCAGATTCAGTGAGCGGCGAAAGAAGCGGTCCGGGAGCCTGTTGCGATCCACTCACCACTTGCACCCGATCACCGCCACAAACGCCATGGCCGCCGCAGCGACTTCCGATCTCAAGCTCGATTGCCTGAGCATGAGCAAGCAGGTTCAGCTGCCGCTCGCAGAAATCCACCTCGTGCGCTGCTCCTTTACCGATAAAACTCACTCGACCCATGTCCACCATTTCTTCGTTATGATAGCGAAGCCAGCGTGATTCAACTTGGAAAACCAGCTTTGGTCCTCGCCCCCATGGAGGGAGTCACTGACTTTCCCATGCGCCGACTCATGACTGAACTGGGAGGCTTCACTCACTGCGTGACCGAATTTCTCCGAGTCAGTCAAGAAGTGCCCCCTCCGAGAAGCCTTCGAGACATCATGCCCGAGCTCAACTCCCAAGCTCGCACCTCCTCAGGCATCCCCGTCCAACTTCAACTCTTAGGGGGTGATCCTGAACGACTAGCTCAAACCGCTGTTCGAGCCTG
>JBDLQW010000136.1:0-2892 GCA_039800365.1 Pseudomonadota bacterium | reverse complement strand
CCCCAGTCTTGACGTCGATAGCCCCAGCCTACCCAGCCTAAAACCAAAGGATCAAAAACTTCAGTCTGATTCTGAACCCAAGCCATGGCCCGCGCATCGCTCCACACAGGCAAAGCGCCATGACGAGTGGGATCATACTCATGATCATACCAGGGCACGCGACGCCCCCACCACCACTCCGAAGTCTCAGTCGAGCTCACTTGATAAGCCTCGGGAAACTCAATGCTGCGGTCTCCTAAGGCACTGGTCTCAAGAAAAAGACGCCACGAGAGCTGCGACGTCTCACTCGTCGACTGCCATCGCCCTTGGGTTCGAAGCCGGTTCTCAGCCGGTGAATTCGCGAAGCTCTGATGGGTTAACGACAACTCTGCTGCTAGCGAGGGCGCACTCGAAGCGCAAATCCCCAGGACCATGAATATCAGCGCCAAAACAGAACACTGGGGCGCCGGCCCGCGGGGTTGAAGTTGAAAAACCATAGGGGGCCGGGGATACTATCGCGGCGCGTCTAAATCCAGAGAATACCGAACTCATCGACTAGCCCCTCAGCGTTGTCGATCGAGTCTCCCCTCGAGGGTTTTGCAACCGTCACACTCTTTTGTGTCAAAAAGTCTCCTCCAGGGCGACAAGGTGGCTCGCGCGGCACTAGGCGATCCAAGCAAAAATAAAAAGCCCCATCAATTCAAGACCTTGGCCATTGGCACCATCCCTGCTTTGCGTGTGACCGTTCGCTGTACCATGACATTTTCCACGAAAGGAAACCACCTCTCATGAACTCTCCCTTCTTACTCACTCTCGTTTCATTAAGCTTGCTCTGGTCTTCCTCTGTGACGTTTGCGAAACCCCCAGGCGTCTCGGTAATCCGAGATCTGCCTGAAGCAGCATTCGCCCCGCCCGGCTTCGACTCGAATGACCATAGCCAAGTGGTTGTGGCAGGCACTTTCACTTCAAGTTGCTTTAAGGCGGGATCGGCCTCAGCCGATGTGAACCCCCTCACCAAGACGATTCAAATCACCCAAAAGGCTTATGTGCTCGAAAGCTCCTGGTGCCTGCAAATGCTCGTGCCTTACTCGAGCGTCGTTGACGTGGGCATTCTTCCTCCCGGTGACTACCAGGTGCAAGTCGTGAGTGACCTTGCTGCACCAAAAACACTCGAGAACCTTTCGATCGCGCCGGCATCAGAGTCCGTCGCCGGACCAGATGAATCGCTTTATGCCATTGCGGAAGACGTCTCGCTTGAAAACGGCGTTTTAAAACTCAGAGGAAAATTACCCGGAGCTTGCGTCACACTCAAAGACATTCGCGTTTTAACCCGAAAAAGTGGGATCGTCGAAGTGCTCCCTTTGCTTCAGACGAAACAAGCCCAGAGCTGCGCAGAAAGTTTTATTTCGTTCGAAAAAGAAATCCCCGTTTCCTTACCTTGGAAGGGCCGCACGTTGCTTCACGTCCGATCGCTCAACGGTCAGGCACTGAATAAAATCGTCGAAGTTCGCTGAACAATACCTTCAGAAAAACGACGAGCGAAGGGCGGATCTCCGTCCCTTCGCTCGGTCTTAAATGCGATGAATGACTTCTTCTCGAGGAATTCGAAACCGAGGCCCCCACGTTCCTGACTCAAGATCTTTCTCTTTGCCGACGGCTATCACCATCGTGATGCGTGCGCCTCGAGGCAGCTTTAATAAGCGCCTCACTCGGTGCTCATCAAATCCCTCCATCATGCAACTCGAGTAGCCTTGAGCTGAAATCGCTAATACGAAATTTTCCGCAGCCAAAGCCGACGATTTCATCGCCACTTCCTGCAGATCTCGGAAGGTGTAGGGCACCCGAGGAACGGGCCTAAAAAAACCGGTTCCCCAAGCCAACACGGCGCGAAACATTCCCAAAACGCTTCCTAGCCCCGGACGGTACATCAGCGGAATGAGCGTTTGATAATAACTGATGACAGGCTTCGGCGCCTTGACCGCCTCAATAAACCGAAGAAGGGGCGCCAAAGAACGCTTCCATTTTCGAAAATCCGCAACAATCACCACTAGTTCTTGAGCCGTTCGCGCTGCCGCCTGACTGAAGCAGGCCTGAACGAGGGCTGCCTTCGCTTCAGGAGTGCGAACCCAGTAGAAATCCCAAGCCTGCAGATTCGACGAGTTTGGCGCCAAAATCGCGGCATCTAACGCTTTTTCAATCACAGCCTCAGGTACCGGGTCGAGACTGAATTTACGAATGCTTCGCCGACGTTCGAGAGTTTCGAAAAAATCCATGTCGGGCGTCTATCACACGTCAGTCCCGTGGGCACCAACTCATCCAGTAGGAAATTTTCTCCCTCTAGTCGTCACAGCGAACGGCCCTTATCCTAGTCAGTAAGCCAACTTTGTTTTCAGGGAGACCCGAATGATCAAGAACCCCTACTGGCAGTGGATCGCACTGACTGCTCTCAGCGCTCCGAGCTGGAGCATCGCTTCGACATCGAATTCAGAAACCGCGATTTCAGCGCCCACCTCCGTCGCGCAGACCGCCCCCACTCTCTCAACGACGATTCCTGATCACGGCTACCGCCTGCACGCGAATTTAGGTGCGGGCTTTGGGTCGCTTCTCGGAGGGCAATACCAAGCGTCGCCTTCGGGCGCCTACTCGATGGCCAGCATCGGCCTGGGAAGACGAACCCCGCGCTGGGAGTGGGATACGCATTTGGGCTGGGGAGTCGCGAATCGTTCGGGGCAAGATTCGAATGGAAATCCGGTCACGATTCAAATTCGATCGGCTCGCGCCGACTTGAGCCCCAGGTATCGCCTGACTCCCTCCTGGAGTATTGGCCCCATTGTCACTGCCCACTTCGGCACTGATACGCGATTCAACACCTCCATCTCGAACTCCATTGCCACGATCTACGGCGGAGCAAAA
>JBDLQW010000135.1:0-4013 GCA_039800365.1 Pseudomonadota bacterium | reverse complement strand
GATTCCTGCCGATGACCAAACCGTGGTGAAAGTCATGCCCAGTGAGGTGATCGACGACGGAAACGGCAACTTCATTATCTCAGATGAGCTTCACCATGGGGTTTTGTTCTATAATCGTTCTGCTTCAACGGTTACCTTCTCTGGAAAAGCTGTATCACCAGGGCAACTTCGACTGATTGTCGGTAATGGTTCAAACGGCATCACCCAAGATGAGCAGCAAAATACCGCCTTTAAACTCAACACGCCGCGGGGAATCGCCTACGATTCTGAAACCAAGACCCTTTATATCGCCGACCAAAATAACCATCGGGTGGCCGCCATTGACTCAAACGGATTCGCGGCCACGGTTTTTGGAAGAATCGGCGACGGCAGCACGAACAGTAACGCCACCAACGCCGATGGCCTTCCGGGCACTTCGCATCTTTGTGGCTTCCCTGCCGATGTACACTTAGTCAACTATGGCGGAAAGAAATGGCTTTATGTTTCGTGCTATAACAATCACGTCATCAAGCGCCTGAACCTGACCTTAAGTGACCCCAACTACGGAAAGGGCTATATCGTCGTAGGGCAAACCGTCAGCGGAGTCATCCAAAGCGCCTTCCTTCAAGATGGCACTGCTGGCGGAGCCACAGGGGTGGCAAGAACCGTAAACCCTTGGGCCCTCGATGATGATGGTGCAGGTAATCTGTACTGGACTGACCAAAGCTCAGCCAGTGTGCGGTTGGTGAATCTGGGTAGCTCGACCATCACTGCCTTCCAGGGACAGATCTCGCAGCCCATCGATTCGTACACCACTTCGATCAATACTACGCAGGATACCGATATCGTCGCCTATCGCGTCTCAGGGGCTAATGTGGCGCCTGCTACTTTTACCACCCGAGGGATGGCGCCACAGCCTTCGCTTATTTCAGCAACGAGCTTAGCACTTACAGGCCCGACCTCGGCGCTCACGTCGTCTTGCGTGCCTTACCGCGTCGCCCAGCGAAATAGTAGCGCTCATAACCTCACGCTTTCAGCAGCCACTGAGGTCAGCTTGGCTGCCGGTTCCGGAACCTTTTTCTCAGATTCTTCATGCACGACGTCGATCAGTTCTACCAGTATTCCGGCGGGAACTGCTGAGCGGCTCTTCTTTTACCGAAATACGACGGCCCCATCCGCTGGAGTCAGCTCTTACACTGAAAACCTCACTGCCTCAGCGACGGGCCTCACCGCGAGCAGTTTAGGAATTAAGGTCGCCTCAACCACTTTAACCGGCGCCACCACGCTTCGGCTTTTTGGACTTAGCACTTATTTTTTCGCCGACTGCCAACCTTTCGTGCTCCAGGCTCAGAACGATAATGGCGAAGTCGCAGCCCTAGGGGCAAGTACGGTCGTTCGCCTTCGAAAAAATGGAATCGGCACTTTTTATAGCTCATCCGATTGCTCGGGGGCGCCCATTACCGACCTCACCCTCAGTGGTGCGACCACCCTCTTTTCTTACTCGCCTCGAGTGATTGCAGCACCAAATCAAGTGATTACTGTTCTCGGGGGAAACGCCCAGGGAGGAGCCGCCAGTGGGCCACAGACGTCGAATCAGCAGTGGGTTTATCCCACCTCAGTGGCAACAACTGCTCCATTTGGGGCCGTCACGCTTCGGGTTCCTCGCGGACTAGCCCTTCATACGAGTGCGCCCGGGAGTGTTTCTGGTATTTTTGTCTCGAACTGGGATCTTCATCGAATTTTTTACGCCAATCTCACCGGCTCTCCTGTCAGCAATATGGGAGGCCTTGCAATTGGAGCCCTAGGAGTTCGAACAGCGATTGGAGTCAATGGCGGTGCTACCTTTAATACCGATGGCCCTGGGGGAAGCACCAACGTCAATGTTCCCTTCATGCTGAGCCTCAATACCGCAAAAAATCGACTTCTCATTACGGATCGAAACAACTTCAGGGTGCGCGATTTTGATTTTGTGACTTCAAACGGGCAAGTCACCACTCAGCTCGGGGCGGGCCGAACACGAGGAGGCTATACGGGCGATGCTCTCGTTCGTGCCCCAGAGATGTACCTCAACTTGCCTGGGCATCTGGCCTTTGATTCGATCAACCGCAGACTTTATATTTCCGATGTGGGCAATTCCAGAATTCGACGCCTCGACATGCTCAAAGGACTCATCGATACCGCTGTTGGAAAAGGTGGGGGCGTGGCTAGCATTGAAGATGAAGACCCCAAAAACGTGCTGATGATTCATCCCACCGGACTCTTTACCGGACTCTTTTCTGGCACGCCTGTTTTACTTTATGCTGAGCAAAATATCGGAACCTTCGCAGCAAACACCAACTGTATGATTCGAGCCTGGAATTTGGGGTCAAGCCCGCTCTCGCTCTTTGGATCGACCGTAGCTGCGGGCCGTGTTCGCACCCTTGCTGGCGATCTGAATAATGGATGTGGTGACTTCACGGGTGCTGGCCCCGCGACGAGTGCATCCATAAGACTGCCACACATCAATGGCTTAGATTCGAACGGCACCAGTATTTTGGTCACAACTGTCAGGCATGATGGGTTTCAAAATGACTCGAACGACAGCCATTGTATTTTAAGACTCAATATTGATGGTCAGATGGGCGTGATCGCAGGAGACTGCAAAGTGCCAGGAAATGGAACGGGATCTGACGATGGTGCGATGGCTGGGAATAGCGTTAAATTGCGTTTACCGACCGCGGTGGCCTTTGATCCCCAGTACGCCGCAGATGGAAACTTTTTCTTCCTCGATTCTGCTTCAAACTCGGGCTCGACTCGAATTCGATATGCCAATTTCAGGACCACCCCGGTGACGATGGGCGATGAATCCATCCCTGCAGGAGCGCCTAACCTGCCCTATGTGAAGACGATTAAGTTACTGACCACTCCGGTGATGGCATACGGTCTCGCGGTATATTCGAATCAAATTTGTGTGGCTAGTGGAAATCCTGGTGATGGCAATAACGGTTCTCATAACGTTCGTTGCTACAACCGCACGAAGTCTGAATTATCATCAGGAATTCGAATCGGACCTCGAGATGAAACGCTACCGATCATTCGCGGGGGCGCCCCAACAAACCTGAGTGCTGAGGGGGATATGGCAAGCAACATCTTAATGAATAGTCCCTATGGGCTCAGCTTCGATGCTGATGGCAATCTGTACATTGCAGACCGACGAAACCATCTCATTCGATTCGTGAGGCGCTGGAACGATACGCCTTTTTAACCAACCCTAACTCAAACGGAGGAAAATCATGAAGATTTTCAAAACACCAAAAATCCAAATCGTTACGGCGTTCTGCTTCGCTCTCGCCCTCGGAGCTGGGGGACTGTTTCTGCATCGAAATCACCAAGCCCGCCTGGTGGTGACCTCGCTTCGAGAGCAGGCTCAGAAGCCTTTTCAGACAATGTTAGAGGGCTACTCTCAACGATTGATCCTCCTCGGAAAAGTTGATCCCCACGCCGCAGAAAGTTTCAAAGGTCTCGAAAATGACCCCATTTCTTTCACACAGGTTGAGGGCTGGTCGAAATTTGACCAGCGGCAGCTTCAAATCTCTGAGGCATTCTCGCGATGGATGACGCACCCTCAGTCTAAAAAATCTCGCGACCTCGACAACCTCAAGGCCCTGGAGATTACTATCAACCGAAGCCGCGAAGCCTATCATCAGCTAGCATTCGAAGCCAATATGCTCGCCCGCGAACATGGTCTGAAAGATTCCTTCCTTCCCGTTTTTCAAGCCGAGTGGATGCTATGGCAGAAACTTCAGGCAAGCAAAACCGACACCCATGCGGGGCTGTGATCGCGTGAAACGGCTCCCGCGCCGATGAGGGGCCCGCGGGGAAACTTCCCCCGCCCGCTGTCTGGCGACACCGTAAAATTGACGATCTGTTCTCAGCGTATTGCCTCAAAAGTAAGTGTTACCGAGGAGCGGTGAGTCACAGGCAGTGAAGGGCTAGCCTGTTTTGTTTGAGTTTAGCTCCTTTTTGATCTGCTCGAAACGAGCAAGAAGTGCCTC
>JBDLQW010000134.1:0-12529 GCA_039800365.1 Pseudomonadota bacterium | reverse complement strand
CCCAGCGCACGCTCGAGCTCTCGCACCTTGGTTTCAAGCTTCTTCACTTCAGAAACCGGTACGAGTTCCTCTTCAGTTTCGATTGCTTTGGCCTGACCAGACTCCATGAGAAGCCTCCAGTTGTATAAGACGCTGGGGGCTATACCATACTTCCTGGCCGTCAGCGATGAGCTCGCTCCAGGTCCAAAGGCCTCTTTCAAAATCCTCTTTTTTTCCTCGGGTTTGAATCTCCTTCTGGTCCCCTTTGAAATATCCGCAGGACCCTGATCCTTCATGTCTTCCATCTTCAACACTCCCTCTGGCGACCCTTGAAGTCGCCGGTTTGAAGTGTTCGGTTGAAAATGGGGCTATCGCACTCCGAGGTCAATGGATGCATTTTTTTTCAAAAGGTCTAGGATCGCTTGGCTCTGTTCATCAGAACTCTTTGAGAGGAATTTGGTTTCCTTAAGCGCAAGGTCTATGTCTCGCGTACCGCGAGCATTTCCGACTCGAATTTCCATAGCGTAGCCACCCTTTAGGACCCAAGGTATTTGTGGGCCGTGAAATAGGCGAGCGAGCAGTCTGTCAAAGGCTACCTGTTTTCTTAGTCTCGGAACGTCAATGCGTGTTTTTTCTGAGTGCTTTGACAAGCGATCTTCAAGAGCGCGGCGAAGAGCTGTGGCATTTTCATATTTCTTTTTTGATTCAGCCATTGGCTACCTTGTTTAGGAGGTACTCAATGGCAACTCGGTCATCGAGAGTCAGTTTTGCATTTTTGATTTCTTTTTTTGTAATAAGCCCTCTTTCAATTGCTTGGTGTAGCGCTTGTTTTTGAAACTCGGGTGAAACCTTATTTTCTCGGATAATATCAATGAGTGTGCGGAGTGGTTTCGTGTAGAGATACCCTTGTCGCTTAACAGCGTCCTCTTTCGGAATTTCTTGAAAATGGAGCACAAGGACGCCAGGAATTTCACTGTTTCTACGAAATGAGGTTGGGACGCTCAAATGCAGTTTCGATGGCATGAGATCTGAGAGCTCATGGATCGAAAGGGCCGTTTCGTGTGAGTAAACACCTTGGATTTCTTCCCTACGATTCTGACTCCAAAGAGCATAGTGGACGTACTGGCCCTCACCTGAGATCGGGAAGTTTCTCAGCCGGTATATTCCGCGGCTTTCTCTTATCCAGTGCCCTGCTTTAACGTGGTATGGATGAGTGTTTTCGGCGTTGCCCGCGCGCTTTGCTTGCTTGGTCGTGAAGTACCCCTGCTGACCTTCGGCAAGATCAAAGAGATTAGTATTAGCTTCGGTCCTTGAGTGGGCTTGGGGCATAAACACAATACCTCAATATATTTGAGGTATTGTGAAATAATTGACTTAAAATAAGCATAATACCTCAAATATATTGAGGTATTATGCTTATTTATTTTGCCGAACCAACAGTGAGCCGCTCGAACTAGCTATTCCCATCCCATTGCTCGGGTATAGTGTCCCCTCACATTTTGGACAACTCAGGCCGCTAATTTCATCCCAAACTGGACAGGCGTGAGATACCCCAGCGCCTGATGCGGTCTTTCGTTGTGATACCGGTCGATCCATCGACCGATGACTTCAAACGCGTGTTGCTTTGACTTGAAACGATTCAGCCACACGCATTCTTCCTTCAAGCTCCTGAACCAGCGTTCGATCATCCCATTCTGCTCAGGCGTGTACGGCGTGATGCATTCCTGATCCACGCCATACCGATTCGCCACCTTCACAAAATGTTTTGAAGCGAAGACCAGCCCATTGTCAGATCTCAGGGTCAGCTCGATGCCACCTTTGTAGACCCTCCTTTGGATCAGGACATCTTCCAGTGCTGCAGCTGCAATCTTGGAGATCCCAGATTTTGACAGTCTCCAGCCGACGATCGTTCGATCGCAGCAGTCAATGACGGCCGTCAGGTGGCGCCATCCATCCTGCCCACAAAAGATGTGGGTCGTGTCGATGGCCCATCTCTCATTCGGTCCGCTCGCCACACTTCTCAAGCCTTCCGCCCGTGGACGCTTGCCCTGGGGTCTACGCCTGATCTGCCCCCCATTGATTCGAATGATTCTGCGGACTTTCTTTCGATTCACGCGCATTTTATGCCCTTTTCGCAATACGGCCGTGATCCTTCGAATTCCGTATCCCGGGTTCTCGTCGATGATTTTGCGGATCAGCTCCACTAGAATCTCGTCGAGCTTCGGGGCTCTCGGTTCATCTAGGCGCGGCACCTGAAACCATCGGCAGATGGCTGCAGTCGAGACCTCTTTACCTTCTTCTTTCATCTGGCTCTGAACCGTCAGGAGGTCTTCTTTTCTGGGTCGGTCAGAGCCTGCAATTTTTTTCGGAAGTCGATCTCCAGTACCAGTTCGCCAATCTTGGCCCGGAGCTCTTTCACCTCACGCTCGTGGGCAGCTTGCTCGTCCTCGGCATTCACCTTCAGGCTCTTTTCGCCGCCCTGAAGGAACGTTTCCACTCAGGCTTCAACATCAGACTGTTTGAGGCCGTGCTCACGGCAAACATCCACGAGCTTCTTGGTTCCTCGAATCAGCTCCAGGATCAGATCAGCCTTTCGCTTCGCCGTCCATCTCTGGAATTCGATCGTCTTTGCTTCCCTCTCTCCTCCAACGGACTCGGGCCGGATACCCTGTCCAGTTCAGGAGGGGAACCACATCAGAATGGAATTTTTCAAACGTAAATGAGGTGCCCGTATGAAGCGCTGGAGAGACTCTGAACATTTTCAGAGATGGCTCGCCACAGCTTGCCTGAGAAATGAGAAGTGAACGCGGAGAACGAAGAGCCATCGCAGTCTCGAGGCCATCGCTATCGGCATTTTGGGTACCGCCCCCTTCTCACTCCTCTTTCGGAAGAGCCACTCGAGCAAAGAGCTTAGGAACCTCTGCTGCAAGAACCCAGTCGCTGCGGTTTTCCGTAACGAGCTCTAACCCAGGGGTACGCGCGTGAATGTCGAAATCAGAGAGCCCCAGCGAAGCTAAGAGTTTCACCGACGCCTCTGGCAGTACCGGATAGACGATGACTGCAAGCGCTTCGAGCAACATGCAACACACCCCCAAAACCACCTGCAGCCGCTGGGTCTGAGCAGGGTCTTTTGCGAGCGCCCAAGGCTTATTGTCATTCACATACAGGTCGACAGCGGTCACCAGATCTGACCAACTCTTTAGTGCGTTTTGAAATTTCAGTTCTTCAAAAGCCTCATTCCATGAAGTCAGCGCTTGCTGGCGCTTCTCCAGCACCAAGCGATCGGCATCGGTCAGTTGATCGAGCAGCACTTTCCCTTGAAAATTCTTCTGACAAAGCGTCAAGACGCGCGAGGCGAGATTTCCAATTCCGTTGGCCAAATGCGCGTTGATTGAATTCACGTAACTCTCCAGCGTAAACGTCGAATCCATCCCAAAAGACATCTCTCGCAGCAGATAGTATCGAAGAGTCTCGCGCCCATAGACCGCCTCGACTTCCAATGGGCGAATCACGTTCCCTAGACTCTTACTCATCTTGGTTCCACCAACCAACCAATAGCCGTGAACATTCAGCTGAAGAAAGGGCTTTACACCCCACGCCATGAGCATGGCGGTCCAGTAGATCGCATGAGTTTTCAGGATGTCTTTCGCAATCAAATGCCTGGTTGTTCCCCAAAGCGTTTCACCGGTGACCTCACCCGACTTGGCCCAAGCTGGCCCCTGCTGAGTCCACTCGTCCGACGGCCAACCTGTAGCAGCCAAGTAATTAGTAAGAGCATCGACCCAGACATAAGTCACAAAGCGATCGTCAAACGGAAGCGGGATTCCCCAGGTCAGCCGCTCCTTGGGACGAGAAATACAGAGATCTCCCAAGGGTTGCTTCAAGAATGAAAGAATCTCGGTGCGATAATGCTCGGGACGAATCGACTCGTGATTTGTTTCGAAGTGCTCGATCAAGCGATCGCGGTAGCGACTCATCAAAAAGAAGTAATTCGCTTCCTTCCGTCTTTCAGGTGCTTTCTTGTGATCGGGGCAGTGCCCTTCGGGCGTCAGCTCGGTTTCAGTCAAGAAACGCTCGCAGCCCACGCAGTAATGCCCTTCGTACTCTCGAAACTCGATTTCGCCTCGGTCCTTCAAGATCTGCAGCGCTTTTTGTACCGACTTCACGTGCTCAGCCGAGGTGGTTCGATAAAAAACATCGAAATCTAGATTCATTTGCTGCCAAGTCGAGCGAAACTGCCCTGAAACCTCATCAGCCAACTGCTGAGGCGTCTTTCCTTGAGAGGCTGCCATCGCCGCAATTTTTTCTCCATGCTCGTCAGTACCCGTCAGCAAGAACGTGCGATCGCCGCGCTGTCGATAATGGCGCTTCATCACATCTCCCAAAATCGTCGTGAAAGCATGGCCCAAATGGGGCTGGGCATTGACGTAATAAAGGGGGGTCGTGAAATAACGAGCAGTCATGGTTTTGTGTTGAGCGCCGTCCCAGCAATGAGACGACCGAAAACTCAAGCTCCTTGATGCTCAAGAGTTTCCACAGAATGCTACGAAATTCAAAGGTGGAGTTTCCTGCAAGGCCCCTGATCTTCAGCACAGGATTCTGGCTTTCGCTGAGAAGCAAACCCCAGTACCCTGAAAAAGAAGGAGACCCCGAGGGCCAAAAATCGCCTCTTCGCTGCCTCTTCAATGGCCCTCCTCTCGCGACATGAGCTCTACTTTTCGAAAAAAAGCGGCAATTTATCTTTTGATGGGGGCTACCCCCCCTCTGGCTACCGCTCCCGCTGCGGCGAATGAAGCCCTTCGCCCGAGAACTGCAAATGAGCTTCGCAGCTTCTCGGAAGTGACCCTCGATCAAGGAATCGCTGTCAGCGGGGTCCGAGTCGCTTACGCCAATTTTCCGGCGATCCGTCGTGATTTCCCAACCCTAGCCCCCAGCACCGATGATCAGATCCGCAATTGGCTCATTCAAAACACGGGCTTTTTGAGCGAAAGCCAAAGGCGTCTCGCCGGAATTCGTCATACCCCGATTCCCAGTATCGCCTCTCGATCGACCACCCTATTCAGACCCCAGGGATGGAATCGTGCCGCCCTGGTCGAAGTTCATGACCCCCAAACCGGCGCAACCCTGGGCATGATCGACATCAAGGGCATCGGCCATGGCCCGGCCACCGAATTTAGCGTCTTAAGCCAATTGCATGCTTTCGGACGAGCACGGGTGGACCCCGTTGCCCGAAATCAACTCAGAACCCGTGACCACAGCGACGGCCTGATGAGCTTAGGAGAGGCCATCGCCGAGACGACACGACAGATGGCGGCCCAAATCCTTTTCGAAGAGAAAACAGCGACCCTCGAGACCGTTGAGACCTACGCTATACTGGCGCTTCCGGTAGATCTCCTCAAACAAGACCAACACTCGATTCCTGCGGCTTTGTATTTGAGGCAGGCCCACTTCGGACGATCTAAGCGCCTTGCAGTTCCCCCGTCGATCTATGAAGACTTCCAGGGCGACCGCCAACAAACCGTATCCCACACCACAGTCGACTTCGGAGGCGTCTTGATTCGAGACCCCCGAGTTCAAAGCCACTTTGGCCCGCTTCCAGGCTCTCAGCCTGAAGAGGCTCAAACAACTCAGCCCTGGGCCTGGGGACATGATGTTGCTGAAGCCTACGCTCGACGCGGTGACACCCAAGCAATTGACCGACACCTCCAAGAAATGCTCGCTCCTCTGAGCCACGCTACCCTCCGAAGCGATCATCGTGCTTTTCGCGAGGCGCTGCAAAAATTGCCCTTATCGCCAGCCGATACCGTTGAGACGAGACTTGCGCGAATTCAGCAGCTGACGCGTCGATTCGCAGAGAGTTGCGCTGCCCGACTTGCTGTCGACTGAAGCGATCGAGAGTGATCTGCTCGTGGCTTTGGTTACCGCTCTGTTTTCAAGTTAAAGATTTTCAAGTTAAAAATTTTTAAGTTAAAGCTGGGTAATTAGAAGCCTGACCCCGAGGCAGGCTCCGGCCCGGAAAAAATGAATGGTGCCTAGGACCGGAATCGAACCGGTACGTCCCTTGCGGAACCCAGGATTTTAAGTCCTGTGCGTCTACCAATTTCGCCACCCAGGCACCCACTGCTCCAGGTTCTATCAGACTGCCCCAGAATGTCCATCGGTCTGATGATGACTTTGAGCACGAACTAGCTCTTGCGCCAGCTGAGTGAGATGAGCGCTCTCTCCCACAATCCACAGCGTATCACCTGCATGAATTCGAAGGGCCGAATCGGGATTCATCATCCGCTTGCCATCCCGCTCGAGGCCCACCACCAAAGCCGAAAATCGATCTCGGATCTGACTTTCGCGAATGGTTTTTCCAGCACAAAGCGAGTTTTCGTTCACATCCATGGCTCGAAGCTCGTAATTCTCCATTGAATCTGAACTTGCTTCGCCTGCACCCGGCACCCCATGCTCAATCACTTTGCGAGCCCGTTCCACCTGGTCTTCATTACCTAAAACCAGGATCTCATCCTTCGGAAAGAGCAAGTACTGGGGATGGGGCGCAACCTTCAAGCGAGAGCCACGCTGGATGGCAACAATGTTCAGCCCGAAGCGATTTCGAAGTGCTGCCTCTTGAATACTCTGGCCCGAAACCTCCGCATCAGGATGAACCTTCAGTCGTACCAATTGTCCGTCCCAAGGAGCAAAGCGACGCAGGGCCGATCTCTCACCAGGCTGCTTCTCTTGACCGGCCTCTAGGGTCTCCAAAAAATTTCGTTCTAACCATTGAAATGCCGACCCCACCGTCCCCACACGCCAAACGATCAGCACCGCCGAGCCGACTGCAAAAATCCACACCACGGGCGAGCCTCGAAAAAACGGCCAAGCTAGAATCGATGCCACCGCAAGTGCCAGAACTTGAGTTGAGGCTCGAAACAACCGCCATCGTACGCGAGTCAGGCGAAGTGCTGAAAGCGAAACCCCCCGCAAGAACACCCATAAAAATGGCAACAGAAGAAGCCCCACGCCGCCTCCGACCGCGGGACTCGCAAAGCGCATCGCCACTCGACTCACAAGAGTCACCACAAACCCCGCTAAAGCCCAGCGCAACCCCGCAGCCCGAAGCTCTGGATCGGGCTGTCGTGCCGCCGCTCGGCGTTCGCTCCACGCCGCATAGTCTTCGAGAAGTCTCCGAACCGTGGCTGGCAGAGCGCCTTCCAGCGGAGCAACCCAGCGGGGGGCCCACCGCACCGAAAACGGCGTGATCAATGTCGTGAGCACCGAAACAGCCACAATAATGGGTTGCGCTTCGGGCTCTAAAAAGCCCGATCGAATGCCCAGGGCCGCAATAATGAAAGAAAACTCACCAATCTGTATCAAGCTACCGCCAACCAAAACCGCAGTCTTCAAAGGACGCCCTGAAAGCAGCAAGCCGACGATACTGAAAAAAAACTTACCCACGATCACGACCAAGGTCAGCCCCAGGATCTCAGGCCAATGAGCAAGCAGCGCTGCTGGATCGATCAGCATGCCGACTGACACGAAAAAAATGGCCGCAAAAAGGTCTCGCAAGGGGCGCACGAGTTCCTCGATGCGATGAGATTCAGCGCTTTCGGCTAATATCGATCCCATCAAAAACGCCCCCAAAGCCGACGAGTAGCCCAGCTGAGCAGCAGCGATTCCCATCGCCATACAAAGACCGATGGCCACCATAACGAGCATCTCGTCTGACTCTGAAGCAGACATCCGCTTCAAGACTCGAGGCAAAAGCCACGTACCTGCGAGAAACCATCCTCCGACGAACAAAATCAAGGTTCCCAACGAACTGGCTACGGCCCCTCCCGGAACACCCCTGCCCGAAGAAAGCCCTCCCAAAATGACCAACAAAAGAATGGCCAGTAGGTCTTCGAAGACCAGAATTCCGAGAGTGAGCTGCGCAAACCGTCGAGTCTTCAGGCCCAGCTCATCAAGCGCCTTAACGATCACCGTCGTCGACGAAATCGCCACCATTCCAGCAACCATCAAACTCTTCTCGGCTGAACACCCCCAAAGGCGAGAAACCAGAAAACCCGCAGCGAAAACTCCCAGCACTTCAAATCCAGAGGCAAACGCCACGGAAGGGCCCAGTCGAACCACTTTTCTGAAACTAAACTCCAGGCCCAAACTGAACATCAGGAAGATCACGCCCAAGTCAGCCAAGGTTCGAACCTCAGATCGAAAAGGGCCTGCGATTGCCGACGCCAAAACGCCCGCGCAAATATAGCCCAAAACCACGGGCTGCCGAATTCGATGAAAGACCAGCGATACCGCAGCTGCGATCGCTAAAATCACTCCCAGATCATGGATGAGCTCCGATAAATGCATCCTGGTCTTTCCACTAAACGGTTAGCGAAACCTTATGGTCGACGCGCTCGGCGGTACTCAAATGTTCCCACATCCAAGACCGTCTGGCGAGCCAAGGAACCCTCATCAGGCTCAAGAAAAGCCACTTGAGGAAACACCTCAAGACCCGAAAAGGCGTCCCAGATCGCCCCAGCACACATCTTACAGCTCTTTCGAGAAACCCAAAGCTTCGCCGGCCTCCCGGGCGATCCCGCACGACGCCAGCGATGAATGAGATTCACTTCGGCATGCTGGGTGCGAAGATCCCAAGCCGAGTTCACGCCCCAAGACAACGCCCGCCCCTGCTCATCCACAAGCACCGCCGCCACAGGTAGAGCCACGATTCGAGGCGACTGCTCTTGGGCTTGAACGATCCAGTTCCCGAGTAAGTTCCAGATCACTTCAGCGGAGCTCAAGTCACCTGCTTCCAAGGAGCGCCAAACCTCCGACGCCAAAACCTCGTCTCGAAGCACTCCCGAAGGAGCCACCCTCTCGGTTCTTGCCCTCAGCTCGGGTTGCGACTCGCCGGCCAAGCCCGCGCCGGATTGAAGAAAATCAGGAATACGATCAACTCCAAAATCGGCCCGCCTCGCAGCCACTTTCACCAGCCCCCAAGCAGACTCCGAGAGTGGCTCGTTGGTCCTCACGCGATGACGAACCCACTTTCGAGCCCATCGCGAATCTCTTTCGTACACGGCTGAGATCAATCGCACGACACTCGAGTCAGTCTCGACATGAAACCGCGGATCGCTCCAAGGGTGCGTCGACTGCGCCCAAAAGCACTGCCCTTCAGCTTCAAGCCAGGCATATCCCCACCCCTGCATCTCAGCGCCCGACTCGGGATGATTGCACAGATTGCTTGCTCTCGAGCCACCTGCCAAAATACCGATACTGATCTGCCGAAGCATGGCAAAGCATCTGCCGAACCCAGTCGCGCGACTTTGTCGCACGCCGAGCGCGCGCCCGATCCAGCGACTCCTGCATTCCATTTAGAAAAACATCCCAAGAAAATCGCTCACGCAGAATTTTCCGCCCTCGCTGATGGGCTTGCTTCCAAACCGAAGCGTCTTCATGAAGCAGGCAACAGGCCTCGACAAAGCTCGCAGCCCCTGCCGTAACCAAGCCACCCCATTCCGACGCATCCCCCATTCCCTCCGCCCCCAACGAGGTACTGACCACCGGCACGCCATACCACCACGAGTCTGAGATCTTTCCCTTGATCCCTGCTCCAAACCTCAAAGGAGCCAAACTCACCCGAGGGCTTGAAAACACCACCGAAAGATCTGCTGCCGAACCGTGAACGTGAAACCCCTTTTGAGGTGCATGAGCTTGCATCACCTCTTTGGGAGGGTAGGCGCCAAAACACTGAATCTGAGCCTGTGGTAGCCGCCTTCGAATCTCAGGCCAAAGCTCGGCTCTCATCCAGCGAAAAGCATCAAGATTGGGCGCATGACGAAAATTACCCAGCAAAACGAAACCAGACCGCCCCTCAAACGCAGAATCGCCAAACTCGAGGCCCAAAGGCGGTTCAGGATATGCGAATCTAGAAACCACCAACCTCTCGGCATCAACCTCAAACTCATTCACCAACAACTCACGTTCAAAATCAGACACCAGCCAAACTAGATCTACCCGATGAATGGCACTCAACTCGCGGCAAACCAAATCCGCATCCCACAATGAATCAAGACCCTGCCCCGCCGTCTGAATCTGCCTCAGCTCTTGCCGATGGGCCTGCTCGCGAGAAAGACGTAGAAAATGGAGGTCTTGAGTATCAAGAACGGTCAACGCTTCGGGCACTGCCTCCCTCACGCGGGCACCAAACTGCTCCTCGACAATAAAGCGATCAAAGATCACGCCCTCGGGCTGAATCTCTTGAAGCCATTTCTGAGTGCTCGAGCAATTCAACTCGAGTTGACGTATGCTCAGCCCTGAATCGCGCGCCACCCATTCGGCGCAGCGGGCTCGCCCCCCCTCATTGCGGGCAGCTGAGGCAATGACCACTTCGATCTCAAGCGCCCTTAAGCCCTGCACAATATTCTGATCTCGAAGCCCAGCCGCAGAACTCTGAGGCTCAGGCCATACCGAAGTGATCAAGACCCATTGACGCTTTAAGTTCACTCAACCATTCTCCGCAGATCGACTTATCTAAAATTCCGAAACGAGAAAAGGCCTCGATTTTACTGGTGGTGCTCGAGTGTGGCCTCAGAGTTGCCCCAGCGTTGCTCGAGTCGTGCTCCGCTAGCGCGTCCAGGATCCCGAACCCTAGCGATCTTCGTTCTAGAGTTGCAGGAATTCCTCATTGTTCTACACTCGAACTATGATCGACTTCCAATCCACGCATTGGGACTTTGCGCAACTCTTCCAGTACTTTTCCCCCCGAGTGCTCTTCGCCGTGCTTTGCGGCGGGCTGGTTGGCCTTGAGCGCGAACTTAAAAACAAGCCGGCAGGAATTAAGACCAACATTTTGATCTGTCTGGGGGCTGCCCTTTACACTTCGCTTTCCATTCTGCTGTCGGGGGCCAATACCTCACAAGGCGGAAGCTTTGGCGACCCTAGTCGTATCGCTGCGCAGATCGTCTCAGGGATCGGCTTTCTCGGCGGCGGAACGATCATTCAAGCTCGCGGAACGATCCTGGGCCTGACGACTGCTGCAACCATTTGGGTCGTGGCGGCCATCGGGGTCTGTGTCGGCATGGGACATCATGACATTGCCGTGGCCTCGTCATTGGTCATTGTGATTGTCTTGGTGGGAACCACCTTTTTCGAAGATCGTGTTCTCGGGCGTTCGCTCACTTTTGCCTGTGAAATGCTCGTTCAAGACCCCGAAGGCAAAGTGCGACAAGCCATCAATCAGGCCCTAACCGAAAATGATTTGATCCTCGACGATTTCGACATCGAAGCTCGAGGTGAATTCAGCCACCTTACCGTGAAATACAGCGGCCATCGAAATGACCACAAGAAATTCATCCTCCAGCTCTGGAGCACGCCAGGAATTCGAGAGGTCAAGCAGGTATAAGCGCTACCCCAGCCGAATTCCCTGCAATGGGGTCAGCTTCAAAGCTCTGCGGCAAGGGTACTGACAGGCCAAGAGCACGATCAGGAGGGTCACTCCTCCGATCAAGACATACACTGCGGGCTGAAAGCTCACCGGAAGAGTGCGATCATAAAACACATCCGGCAACTCGATAAACTCGTAACGCTTCAGTAGAAAACAGAGCCCCACGCCTAGAAGACCGCCGCCGAGCACTCCGCGCAGCCCAATACCCAGACCCTCTGCCAAAAAAATTGCAGCTACTTGGCTGTGACGGGCGCCCATCGTCTTGAGAATGGAGATCTCACGCCTCTTCTCGAGAACCATCAACGTTAAAGTCGTCACAATATTGAACGAGGCCACAACAACGATAAACGCTAAGACCGTGAACATGGCGAAGCGTTCAAGACGTAAAGAGGCAAAGAGATGAGAGTTCATCTGAACCCAGTCCTGCACTTGCCAACCCGGAATCCATTTAGCGAGCCTTTCAGCAATAACCGGAGCCCGCTCAAAATCAGTCAAGGTCAGTTCGATTTGAGAAATCACGTCGTTTCGCCGCAAAAACGCTTGAACAGCCCGCATCGAAGCAAATGCCACGTGCAACTCCTGCTCTGGCATCCCTGAGCGATAAATCCCTTCGACGACAAAACGCTTCAGCCGCGGAACCGAGCCCAAGGGGCCTTCCGTCTCTGTAGGAGAAATCAAAGTCACTTGATCGCCTGCCACGATCCCCAGCTCATGAGCTAACTCGCGACCTAAAAATATCCCGGGCAAACGTACGGTTTCTCCAGCCTCATGAACGCTCATCATGGCCGGATCTGCGAATTCAGAGAGGGTCTGCTTCAATCGGTCTAAGCGTCCTTCACTCACACCCTTAACGATCACGCCGTTGACCTTTCGGCCTGACTTCAAAATGGCCTCAGTCGATAAGATCGGCCAAATCTGCTCGATCGACGGCTCGCTTTTGGCCCAATCTCGCAATCGCGTCTCCAGCGCTTGATCGATTGGAATTCGCCCACGCTCAAAACCCAGCACCCCAGGAGCAGGCGTTGCCAGCACATGAAGATCCGTCGCCATCAGGCGCTTTTTGAGCTCTTTTTCAAATCCATCCATCACCGACAAGACGACGATCAAGGCACAGACCCCAATGCC
>JBDLQW010000133.1:0-21862 GCA_039800365.1 Pseudomonadota bacterium | reverse complement strand
AGTTTCGTTAGAGGGGTTTTTAGGTCGAGTCGAGCGTGAGCTCATTCGTCGGGCGTTAGTTCAAGCCAAGGGTAACGAAGATCAAGCCGCTCGATTATTGCAGACGAGCAAAGCGCGAGTGTTGGCTTCTGCTGCTCGGGCAAAATGAGGTGGGCTTTAATCGAGATAAAGCCTGAGCAGCTTGCCTGCGGGGCTTGATGTGCGGATGCGCTTTTGCTGGGCATCCCAGTAGAGCAGTCCCCCTAAAGGATCACTCGAGATGGCGATCTTTTTTAGGAACCCTTCAAACGATGGAGCCTGGGATTCTAAAAAGCGCTCCTCGAGGCGCAGTAGCCATTGAACGAGCTGAATTTCGCGCCATCGTGCCTCGAGCTCGGTTTGAACCACTTTCGGGTTTTTGCGTTGTAGCAAGCTTCGTAGAGTGCGCTCAGCCACTTCAATTTTTCCAGCGCGAGTGGCCAGACGTTCGGAGAGCGGTTTGAGAAACGAATAGGCCCCGGGAAGAGTTGCCGCAGTGGCAAACGACTCGCGCGCTGCCTCGAAATCTTGAAGTTCAAAAAGCGCATTATAGCCTCGCAAAAGCTCAAGCTGCCAGGCTTGGGGCCACTGCGACTCACGAAATTCAGAAGTGGGAAACTGATTGCTTCGAATTTTGTCGTGCGCGCGATCTAAAATGAGTCCTGCACCCCGACCATCCCACCGAATGACTGAGAGGAGATTGCCTGAGATCCAGTACAGCTCAAACCAGTCGGGATCGAGCTGGGTTGCTAGCTCGAGCGCGGTAAAAGATGCGGGATGAGTGCCTGGAGAAACAGGGCCAATGGCGGGATCAGCAAGAACCCGAAGCAAAAGACTATCCACCAGCGCGGGGAGGTGGCCAAAACTGAGAATTTGGGCCGCTTGAGGAACCAGGGGTGCAGTCGCCTGGTCGTGCTGATCGGGAAGGGCAGGGCTGAGGATGCTAAGCCGCTTGCTGAGCGGGCTAACCCCCAGAGCAAGGGCCAAAATGAAGCCGAATTTCAGCCAATTCGCAGGTGCTCTGACCAAAAATTTGACGGAGCCGCTGGGCGCGGGTTTCAGCATGATTTTGAGTAAATGGAAGAAAGCATTGTTTTTCAAGGGCTCGCTGCTAGACTTTTCGAAGACCTTTATAATTCGCGTTCTGGAGACCTTATGAAAGCGCAACAAGCACTCTCGAAAAACATTCAAGTAGCCGGTTTTAGTTTGATTGAATTGATGGTGGTCGTGGGGATCATCGGGGTTTTGGCGACGATCGGAATTCCGCAGTATTCGAAATTTTCGAATCGCGCCAAGCAATCAGAAGCCAAGGTGGCTTTGGGCAGCATCTTTACTTCTGAAAAATCCTTCTTCGTCGAATCGAGCACCTATAGCCCGTGCTTGCAGCAGATTGGTTATGAAGCGACAGGCAATCAGAGACGGTATGGAGTGGGGTTTAAGACTACTGCTACGACAACATGGACGGTGACAGGAACACCGTTCACCTGCTCCACAGGCAATGCCACGTCCTTCTTTCCTAATGTGATTGGTCAAACAAGCTTTACTAACGATATGTTGGATTCTCCAACCTGGGGCAATTACACTGCTGCTCAGTTAACATTTACGGCTGGTGCTGCCGCTAATTTGACCAATGATACAGCGAAGCCCGATAAATGGACGATGGATGACACCCAGAGTCTCAAGAATTCGACCATCGGCATTTAACCCTCAGCCTTACCCCCTCGATTAAAAAGCGCTTCGAGCGACGTGCTTCGAGGGGTGACCGCAAGAATCTCAGCTTCAGCTTGAAGCAGGGTTTGAAGGAAGTGATTCACGCGGTTTGAGGCTAGCGAGAGGCGATAAGAACCATCTGCAGTCCGAACCGCGCCCAAGGCAAGCCCTTCGGGCGCGGTTGTTTTTTTCCAGTCGAAAAACAGCTCTACTTCGCCTGATTCTCGATTCAGGAGATCGCGCACGCGGCCTTGGGTTTGAATTCGGCCGCGATCGATAATCGCCACTCGGTCGCAAACCGATTCGACATCCGGAAGAATGTGCGAGCTAAAGAAAATCGTTCGTCCCTCCTGGCCCAATTCCTGGATCATCTGCTTCATTTCTGCGCGCCCTAACGGATCTAAGCCGCTCATGGGCTCATCTAAGATCAAAAGCTCGGGCTCATGAATCAGGGCCTGTGCCACGCCAATGCGCTGGAGCATGCCCTTAGAATACGTGCGCAGGATGCGATCTCCGGCCTCGCTCAGCCCCACTCGGCGAAGCAATTGCGGCGTGCGCTCACGAATGATGGAGTCGCTTACTCCTGAAAGTCTTCCGAAGTATCGAAGCAGTTGGCGCCCCGTTAAGTGCTCATGAAAGTACGGGCGTTCAGGCAAGTACCCGATCTTGGCACGAGCGGCACGCTCGAGCAGGTCAATACCTCGCCAAGTCACCACACCTTCTTTCGGACGCCGAATTCCGGCGATGAGATGAATGAGCGTTGTTTTTCCGGCACCGTTCGGGCCAACAAATCCGGTGATGGATCCGAGAGGCACCTCAAGGCTGACATCATGAAGGATGGTCTGGGGCTTGAGCCAGAATCCTGAGCGAAACCATTGGGTGACTTTTCGAACCTCAAGCATTGTGACCTCGATAGCAGCAGCTTAGTCAAAAAACGGCATTGATGCAAAACCGTCGGCAAGACAGAATCCTTCCTGAACTAGGGGTTCTATGCTGCGTACACTATCGATTTGTGGAGCCATCAGCCGAGTGACTTTCTCTGAGATCCTCCGAGATAAAGTTCTTTACGGAGCTTTAGTGATTTGCGCCTTGCTGCTTGGTTTTGGTGCGCTACTTTCGCGAGTGAGCTTTGTGAAGCCCGATCGCATCTTGCTCGACTACGGTCTTTTGGCGTTAGCGGTGACCAGCGGATTTCTAGCGACTTTGGCCGGTGCTGTGGTTCTGTTGCGGGAGTTCGAGCGGCGAACCGTTTTCATTGCCTTGGCTCGTCCGATTTCACGCCTCGAGTTCGTCGTGGGAAAGTTTCTCGGGGTGGCGGGTGTTTTATTTTTGAATGCCGTGGTGCTTTCGCTGGGTTTTTTAGGAATCCTAAAGTTTTTTGCCGTAGATGGAGGTCTTTTTTCACCAACACTGTTTGAGGCGCTTTTCTTGCTGCCGCTTCAGGCTTGTGTTCTTGCTGCTTTGGCTTTGTTTTTTGCGTCGTTTTCAACGCCTTCGCTTTCGATTTTGATGACTCTGGGGCTTTACCTGGTTGGTGTGAATCTCTCGCATTTGCGGTTTCTGGCTCAGAAGGCTCAAGATCCGGTCGAGCGCGCGGTGTTGGAGACTCTGGCTTTGGTTTTACCCAATTTCGAGCACTTTAATTGGGGTCTTCGAGTCAGCTATGGTTTGCCTGTTCCGGCAACGTACTTAGCGACGGCGCTCAGCTATGCCTTCATCTGGATTGCGCTCTTGTTGATGGGTGCTGGCATGTGCCTGGAAGGGAGAGAGAATTGATCATTCTTATTGCGCTGCTTGCTGGCTTGATGGTGGGAAGCTTTTTGAATGTCGTGATTTTGAGGCTTCCGCGCGATGAGTCGGTTGTGACTCCGCGCAGCCGCTGTCCTCACTGCTCGTCTCCCATTGCCTGGTACGACAATATTCCTGTTTTCAGTTTTCTTGTCTTGCGAGGGCGCTGTCGACACTGCCAGACCTCGATTTCGTTGCGGTATCCCTTGGTTGAATTGCTTTGCGCCACGCTCTTCGTCGCGGTGGCCCACAAGTTTCCTGTGGATGGACTCATTCCGCTTCGTGAATGGCCCTTTGTTGCCATTTTATTGGCGATCACTTTCATTGACCTTGATCATCGCATCATCCCTGATGAGCTAAGTCTCGGTGGCCTGATACTGGGCCTCGCAAGTTCGTTTTGGGTGCCAGGGTTGGGGCTGGTTTCTTCGCTCATCGGAGCAACATTGGGCTATGGGGTTTTCTTTCTCATGTCTTGGATTTACTTTCGCTGGAAAGGCAAGATCGGTCTGGGGGGCGGTGATGTGAAGTTGCTCGCCATGATTGGCGCGTTTCTGGGGCCTCAGGCTGTGATTCAAGTGGTGATGCTCAGCTCGTTGCTGGGCAGTGTGGTGGGGCTGTCGTATGCCACCTGGCTTCATCGCAGGGGCGCTGCCGATTCCGTGATGGCGGTGGCTATTCCCTTCGGGCCGTTTTTGGTTGTGGCCGCCTTGTACTTTTATCTTCTGGGCGATGTCCTGGGTTTTCCGGTACAACTCTGAACATGTGTCCGATTCATGATACCGACGGCGCCGAAGAGCGCTGGTCGCAGGCCGAGTGGGAGCACTATGAGCTTTGGGAGAAAGTCGAGGCCCGCGCCCGCAGGATTCGTCGGGCTTGGATTTCGGCGGGAGCGGCTGTTTTTCTCGTGCTCTCGGCTGTTCCGATTGTGGTTTCGCGTTCGGTTCAGTGGCGGGGGTTGAGTGCTGCCCGCGAGCTCAGTCAGCTTTTGACCACGCTGAAGCGAGAGGCGGGAGAGAAGCAGCATGCGTTCCGAATCACGCTGATAGAGCAAGCACCGGTAGAAGACGCGTCGCTGGGAGCCCTGGCGCTCGAGATTGCTTGGGGTCCGTCGTGTCGGTCGCCGCTTTTCCTCTCTCAGCAAGTTGCAGTCTTGGGTGCGCAGCCTTCAGGGCGCCCGACGCTTCAATGGGTTGCAAGCGCTCGTGCTCGAGAGGCGGGTATTCCGAATGTCTTGCAGCGCTGGTGCTATGACCCGATCGAGGGCAGCGAGCAGACGCCGCAAGCGGAGGATCTCGCCGCTTTTATGATTACTTCTGTCAATGAGTTGTCATTAGATCGGTCATCGACGGTGCTGGTTTCTGGTCCGTCGGCGGAAATCTCTTTCGAATAGTTTCAAGAGGTTGATCGTTTCTAGCGCTTCTGTAGAATCGAATCCTGAGGGCCAAGGATGGGTGCCGGTGTTTTGTCGCGACTATTCAAAGGGTTTTCGGGCGGTGGCGGAAAGAGCGCCATTGGCTTGAGCATTGGCTCGTCTTCCATCAAGCTAGTAGAGCTCCAAAAATCGAAATCAGGTTCTCGTCTGCTTCACGTCGGTATGGTGGGCCTTCCCCCTGATTCGGTCGTGAACCGAGAGATCGTGAATCCTGTAGCAGTGACTGAGAGCCTGAAGACCCTGCTCAGTCAGGTCAAGCTTCAAGGAAAGAAAGTCTGCATCTCGGTTTCTGGAAATTCCGTCATTCTCAAGCGCATGCAGCTTGAGGTGCCCAATATGAAGGAGCTTCAAGAGCAGGTTTTTTGGGAGGCCGAGCAGTATCTGCCGTTCGAAGCGTCTGAAGTGGTGATGGATTTTCAGCTGCTCTCAAAAGGTAAAGACAACCAAGCCGAAGTGCTTTTGGTCGCGGTAAAGAAGTCGATCTTAGATACTTATATGGCTTCGGTTGAGGATGCGGGACTAGAGCCGTCAATTGTTGATGTCGATTTCTTTGCCCTTCAGAATGCCTTCGAAGCCAATTACCCGCTTCAGCCCGGAGAGTCGGCAGTCGTTGTTGATATTGGGGCAACGGCAACGAAACTGGTGGTCGTAAAAGAAGGCATTCCCGTTTTCACTAAAGATAGCGCCCTGGGCGGACAGAATCTTACTGCTGAGATTCAGAAGCATTTGCAGCTGTCTTACACTGATGCCGAGATCCTGAAGACCGGAGCTTCGGGCGGTGCCGTTCCGCAAGAGGTCAGCGACTTGATGCAGGTGATGTCTGAGAACATTGCTCGAGACATCAAACGCACGCTCGATTTCTACTACGCTTCGTCGTCGGGTGCTCCGGCGACCTACGTGATTTTAGCTGGCGGCGGGTCGCGCGTGCCGGGTCTCTCCAAAGTCATCGAGGATACCGTTCAGCTGCCGACCCAGGTGATGAACCCCTTTAACGCGATTTCCTATGATCCGGCGATTTTTACCCAGGATTATGTGAATTCGATCGGTCCGATCGCGGCAGTGCCGATTGGTCTCGCTCTGCGAGCGGAGATGGGGCCATGATCAAGATCAATCTCGCCAGCCGAAAAATGGCTTCAGGCGCTTCGCTCGAAGGGTCTTCGGGCACGGCCCTGAGCGCGGTGCTATCTCGCTTCATTCCGCAGGCCAGCGGAGGGGGGCCATCGCTTACGGTTTCGGACTTGCCCCTACGTGCGATTTTGGTGGGACTCGTGGGCGCGTTTGGAGCTCAGTTTTACTTCGATGGTGAGCGTGAGGCGGTCATTTCTCGCTTAGATACTCAGATTGAAAAGGCAAAGAGCGTGCAAACTGGGCTGCAGAATCAGCTTAAAGAAGCCCCCGTGATGGAAGAGTTGAAAACTCGACTCGAGGCAGATGAACGACTGGTTCGCACGAAGCTAGAAACCATCATGAAGCTGATGCAAGATCGACAGACCAGCGTTCATGCGCTGAAGGTCGTATCGACGAGTATTCCGAGTGAGGTTTGGCTCTCTCAGTTGAGCTTTTCACCCTCCGAGGTCAGCTTTGTGGGGCAGGCCTTAGATTACAATCAGATTTCGGATTTCATGAATCGTTTGGGTCAAGCCGACTTCATGACCGATCTGAATCTTGATGGGAGCTCGCAGGTGAAAGATGAGAAGGGCGTGACAGTGAATTCTTTTCGAATCACGGCAAAAAGGAAATAAGAATGGACGCCACGGCTCTCTTGTCACGATTGCGATCCCTGGTGCCGCTGGTGGGGTTGGTTTTTGGGGGATACCAAGCCTACGATTATTACGTGGTGTTTCAGCAAGATGAAGCTTCGCCGCTCGCGATGAAACGCAATGAGCTTCAGGCGCTTGAGAAGCAAAACAAGACCCTCGAAAAGAAGCTCAAAGATCTCGAAGAGTTCGTCAAGAAGCTCGATGCCAAAAAGCAGGAGATGCAAAGCATTGTTGATCAACTGGCCCAAACCAAGGATTCGATTTCGAATGAAGTTCAGATGCCGGACTTCGTGAAACTGATCGTTTCCGAGGCGAAGCGAACGGGTCTCACCGTAACGGCCATCACTCCTGCTAAGAAAGTGCAGCAAGAGTACTACATCGAGTATCCCGTTGACCTCAAGTTTAAGGGAGTTTTCGCCCAGGCTTATAGCTTCGTGAGTCGGCTTGCGAGCCTTCAGAGAATCGTCAGAATTGATAAATTCGACCTCAAGCCTTTGGCCAATGCATCAGGCAAGTTTATTGAGCTGGAGGGGGCTCTCGAACTGAAAACGTTTTCTTACGTGGGGTCGAAGGCGGATCAAATCGGCAAGGAGGCGCAATGAGCCAGCGTGGCGCTCTTGTGGTTTTTGAGATTCTTTTTGCCCTGGGTGCCTCTTCCGGGTTGGTGCTCGCTGAGGGCTTGCCATCAGCCGCAGTTGGGAGTGGGCCTTCAAAAGATGTGGGATCGACAACCTCGCTATCCGGAGCTAACGACTCGAGTTCAGCTGCGCCAGCATCCATAGCGGCAGGGGCGAGTTCGGCCCCAGCCCCAGCGCAAACCCAAACTCCAATCCCAAATCCGGAAGAGGCTGGCGCAGCGATTGAAGAGGCGCTCGCGCTTCGCGACCCATTTATGAAGCCAGCGGCGTTGATGGCGCCTGCGCCCACCGGTCCGGTTTCTGATCTCGAGCGCTATCCTGTTGATCAGTTTAAGCTCATTGGCGTGATCACTGGCGCTAGTCGGTTGCGCGCGATTTTAGTGAATCCCGAGGGGAAGACCTTTTTCGTTTCGGAGAGAATGAAAATTGGAACTCGGCGCGGCGTCATTCGAGAGATTCGCGCGAATTCGGTGCTGGTTCGCGAGAAAATCGTGAATGTCATCGGAAAAGAAGAGCCGATGGATAGCGAAATCCGCCTTCCCGATGAAAATACAATGACCGTAGGTTCTTCAAGATGAGGAGCGATGCGATGCTGGAGTCACGGATGACCAATCGAAGCAGCTACCTGAGCGAAAAGAAGAGACGAAAGCCCTTCTGGCTCTCAAGCGTCTGTCGCTTAAGTTCTTTGGCTTTCGGTTTTTTGCCTGCGTGGGTTGCTCTCTCGGCAGACGCTTATGCTACCACCATCACTGGAGTCGATTATTCCACCAATCCCCTGGGTGGCGAAGTGTGGATACGCGCTGATGGCGAAGTCGCCTATGAGTCTGAGGAGCTAAGCGCAGATCGGCAGATCGTGATCAAGCTCAAAGGGGCTGAGCTATCGCCCGATGCGCGTAAGAAAATCGATACCTCTACCCAAGAAGGCCCAGTTCTCGAGATTACGCCTTATCAGGTCGAGGGGGGAGCGGGAGACTCTCGGGTGGTGATTCAGCTTCGTCAGCGCGTTTCATCTCAGATTAGCCGCGAGGGAAATGCTATTCGTGTTTCGATACCCGTTGACCTCATGGCCGAGGATTCTTCTGCTACTGAGAAAGAGCAGAAGTCTGAAGGAGAGAAAAATCTCGATGTCTTCATGAAAACCATGGAGAACAAAAAATTCTCAGGGAAGCCCGTAACGATTCAGGTTCGCGATGCTGACCTTTCAGACGTTCTTCGGCTGATTGCCGAAGCCAGCGGATTCAATATTCTGGTGGGAGATGGCGTCGGGGGAAAAATCACGCTTTCGCTCGCAGAGGTGCCTTGGGATCAGGCACTGGATGTGATCTTAAGCTCGAAACGCCTGGGGGCCGAGAGGCGAAACAATATTTTGAGAATCGCAACACTTACGAATCTCACGGCTGAAAAAGAAGAGGCGCTTCGCGCGAAGCAAGCCGCCGAGAAGGCGGCTCCCCGAATCACGCGAGTTTTTCCGATTAGCTACGCCGAAGCGGGGCAGCTTCAGGGGCTTCTTCAGAATTTTTCAAACTACTTGGCAGGCCTAGGGGGGGGAGGAGTTCCCGGGGCGGCAATCGGCGGGGGAGCTGGAGGCACGGCAGCGGTGACCGGAGCAGCAACCATTCAGATCGACCAGCGAACCAATAGTTTGATCATTCAAGATACGGCATCCGGTCTTGAGTCGCTTGCGAAGTTGATTAAGCTCTTGGACACCGAGACTCCCCAGGTCATGATCGAGGCAAAAGTGGTTGAGGCCACTGAAGATTTTAGTAAGGAGCTTGGGGGGAGTCTGGGGTTTTCGCGTTTAAATGCTGATAGTCGAGGAATTTTCGGAAGCTTCGTTGGGGCAGCGACGACCACAGGACTGACGGGCGCACCGTCTTCAGGAAACACCCCGTCGTCTCAGCTGGGATACGCACCCTCTGCCGCGTTCCTTCCCAATTGGAATCGCCTGAACATGCTTTTGAGGGTGGGCGAGACCAATAGTAAATCGAAAGTGGTGGCGTCTCCGAAAACGGTTGTCATGAACAAGAAGACGGCAACGATTGTCCAGTCGACTCCCGTTGCGATTCCCGTGACGACCCTTTCTGCGGGTGTCCCTGTGAATTCGATTCAGGTGGTTCAGGCGAATCTTAGCCTCAATGTTACGCCCACCGTTACGAATACGGGAAGTGTTCTCCTGAATCTCAATATCTCGCGAGACTCGGTGCAGACTTCCGGAAATCAGGCGCTGGTGGCTCCTAGAAACATGACCACTGAAGTCTTAGTAGACAGCGGATCTACTTTGGTGATCGGCGGTGTCTACACGATTGATCGAACCTGGTCGGATTTCGGATTCCCTTTCCTTAAGGATATTCCGCTACTTGGGGTTTTGTTTGGCGCGAAGAGCTCGACTGTTAAAAAGTCTGAGCTGCTGATTTTTATCTCGCCCAGAATTATTAATGAAAAGGCTGCGGGCGTTGGCTCCGGAACGGGTATCGCGACGTCGTCGACGGGGATGCCCACAGGATGAAGCCTGCGCCTCGCGGAGCACACTCTGCAGTTCTTTACGATTATCTGAGGCGGTATCAGGAAGACCCCACGTCACGCATTTTTGCGCCTTTGGCAGAAGCGTATCGAAAAGCAGGTCTTGCCAAAGAGGCCGTAGAGATCGCTCGTGAAGGACTTCGGGTTCATCCTCAGTTCGTGGGAGGGCGCGTAGCGCTGGCTCGAGCCCTTTTTGACCTCAAGCAATTCGAAGACGTGCTTTTAGAGCTCGCGCAGGTCTGTCGGGATGTGCCCGATAATTTGGTGGCCCAGCGCCTGGTCGCGGAGTCGGCATTGATTTTGGGGCGTTTTGAAGAGGCACTCGAAGCGTACAAAATGCTGCTTTATTTCGCTCCGGGAGATTCAGAAGCTGCCAGGATGGTGCAAGAGCTTGAGACCCGCGCGTATCAAGAATCACCGCAGAAGCTGCGAAAAGATGCTGAACCCCTGGTGCCTTTTGAGACTCGCTCGGCCGCAGAGGTGCTCTCGGCAGACCCCGGTCTGAAGCGCGAGCGGTGGGTCCGTAAGATTGAGCGCTTACAGGCCTTGCTCCTGAACGTTGAACGCTACCGCCATCAACATTGACTTCCGTGGGTGAAGCGGTTTAGGACCTTACGCCTATGTACGCGACGAATCAGTTCCGCAAAGGCCTTAAGGTCGAAATCGAAGGTGTGCCTTACGAAATCGTAGACTTTCAACATGTGAGCCCTGGCAAGGGTCGAGCTTTTACTCGAACCAAGCTTAAAAACATGCTCAATCAAAATGTGATTGAGCGTACCATCACTTCCGGCGACAAACTCGACCGCGCCAATACCGAAGAGCGCGAGATGCAGTACTTGTATCGAGACGCCGAAGGCTATCACTTCATGAATCAGGCGAACTACGATCAAGTCGCCCTGTCTGAAGAGCAGCTGGGCTCGGGTAAGGATTTCTTGCAAGAGAGCCTCGTGATCAAGGTCATGTACTTTAATGAGCGGCCCATCGGAATCGAGTTGCCCACTTTCGTTATTCTGAAAGTGATCGAGACGACCAGCGCTTTCAAGGGTGATACGGTGGGGGGCACCAAGCCTGCCACGCTCGAGACTGGGGCCGTGGTTCAGGTTCCCTTCCATATTAAGGAAGGCGACACCCTGAAAATTGACACTCGCGATTACAGCTACGCAGAAAAGGCGAATAAGTAACGTGGCGACAAAGAAAAAGACGGCAGTATCGAAGACCCAAACATCAACGGGCTCCTCGGTGGCCCTACCCCTGGCCGAATGGAAGTCCTTGTTCGAGCTCATGGGGAAGCATCAGATGGCCGAAATCGAGTGGGAAAGCGGAAGCTCGAAACTCAAAGTGCGATCGCAGTCAGCCCCTGCTTTGGCGCCAGTGTATCACGCGCCTCCTCTGGTCGCTCAGCCGATCGCGCCTCTCGCTTCGGCACCCCTTCCCGCCCCGGTGGCTTCGGCAACGACATCGTCCGCCGTGTCCGCAGCTTCTGCGCCTGCGGTGGCTCCAGCGAACCACAAGAAAGTGCTTTCTCCTTTTGTTGGCACGTTCTACCGAAAGCCTTCGCCGGATGCTTCGGCCTATGTGTCTGAAGGCCAATCGGTAAAACCCGGTGACACGTTATGCATCATCGAAGCGATGAAGCTGATGAATGAAATCGAAGCCGAGTTTCCTGGCAAAGTATTGAGCATCTTGGTTGAAAATGGTCAGCCGGTGGAATTCGGCGAGCCTCTTTTCGTGATTGAAACCTGAGTCCATGGCTAAGCTCTTTAAGAAGGTTCTGATCGCTAATCGTGGAGAGATTGCTCTTCGGGTGATTCGGGCGTGCCGCGAGTTGGGGATTGCCACTGTGGCGGTCTACTCCACGGCTGACGAAGAGTCGCTTCATGTGAAGCTGGCAGATGAGGCCGTTTGTATTGGGCCGCCTCAAAGCAAGCTCAGCTATCTCAACATCGCGAGCATTTTATCAGCAGCAGATATTACGCACGCTGACGCGATTCACCCGGGCTACGGCTTTCTTTCGGAAAACGCTGAATTTGCCCGACTTTGTCGAGAATGTAAGATCACGTTCATTGGGCCTACGCCTGAAAACATCGAGGCCATGGGCGAAAAGACGCGAGCCCGAGCCATTGCGCGGCAAGCGGGGGTCCCGCTGCTTCCTGGAACTCTCGAGGCGGTGCCTGGGGTAGACGCTGCATTGGCCGAGGCTGAGAAGATCGGTTATCCCGTGATTCTCAAGGCTGCGGCTGGGGGTGGGGGGCGCGGCATTCACGTTGTGCGCTCGGCGGATCAGCTCAAGAGTTCGTTTGATCGGGTGAGCGCAGAAGCGGGCGCTGCCTTTGGAAATCCCGCCATGTATGTCGAGAAGTTCTGTGAGCACCCTCGGCATGTTGAGATTCAGGTGCTTTGCGATCAGTTCGGTAATCGGCTTTTCTTAGGAGAGCGCGATTGTACGATTCAGCGGCGCCATCAGAAGCTTTTGGAAGAGGCGCCGAGTCCTGTTTTAGATGCCGAGCTACGGCGCAAAATGGGTGAAGCAGCGCTTCGGCTTTGTGAGGCTGTTGACTACCAAAATGTCGGTACGGTTGAGTTTCTCGTGGATGAGAATTTGAAATTCTACTTCATGGAGATGAATACGCGAATTCAGGTTGAGCATCCGGTGACCGAGATGGTGACCGGGGTCGATCTGCTTAAAGAGCAAATTCTTTCGGCCGCTGGCTTTAAGCTCAAGCTCAAACAGTCGGATGTCAAAATTCAATCGCATTCCATTGAGTGCCGCATCAATGCGGAAGATCCAGAGAAGTTCACTCCCTCACCAGGAAAGATCACGGCTCTGCATACTCCGGGGGGCTTCGGCGTTCGGGTAGAGTCGTTTGTCTACGATCAGTACAAAGTCGTTCCGTTTTACGACTCGATGATCGCTAAGCTGATCGTTCACGCGCCCACGCGGGATGAGGCGATTGCAAAGATGCGACAGGCGCTTGACGAGTTCGTGGTCGAGGGCATTAAGACCAACGTGTCGTTTCATAAGAAAATTATGGAAGACCAACGCTTTCGTGACGCTCATTACGACACGCACTTTTTGGAAGAGTTTCTGAAGAAATCCGAATAAAATTGGGGAGATGGGCTCTTCTCCCTCAGATTCTAAATTCGAAGCTACTCGGGTAGATCTAGGCGATGATTTGCTAGATTGGACTCGTGCAATCGATCGAGCAGAGTTGCCATCAGCGCGGGAAGTCCCGCCGCCGTCGTCAAGCGAGAGCCATCAGGCTGATGATGAGATTCAAAGCGCTCGCATTCTGATGGGTGAGGGGCTCTGGGATCAAGCGAAGCTGGCCCTTCATCGAGCCTTGGTTCACCAGCCTTCCCATCCCGCGGCTCGAGCGCTTCTCGAGGAGATTCAAGAACGTGAGCTCAAGAAGCTTTTAGAGAAGCCTGCTCCGAAGCACGTGGCAGAGGAAGACGAAGCTGAGAGGGTTCTTCAGCAGTTAGAGCGCGATTGGCAGCTCGGCATTGAGGCGGATTCAGGTTCTGCATCGGCTTGGGGCCCCTTGCGTGATCAGAGTGCTCTTGCCGAGAGCGTTGCAAAACAAGTGGCGCGATCGAGTGAGAGAGAAAGACAAGACCTCGCCATCGGATTCCTGCAGATGCAATTGCCAGAGGTGGCGCTGGCTATCTTGCCGGCGTTGACTACGGCCTCCGCAGCTTATGAAACCATTCGCTGCACCGCTCTTTTAGGGGCGGGGCAGGCGCTGCAGTGTGCGGTAGAGCTTGAGGCACGTCTTCGAGAAGAGGGGCTTCGCCCCGAGGAGCGTTGCGAGATGGAGTATTTGCTCGCTCGCGCACAAGAGCAGATCGGGGAGTGGCAGTCAGCGCTCCAGTTGTTTTTGCTGCTTGGCGATTACCGTGATTCTTCACGCTGGGCTTTGCGCCTTCGTCGGGCCATAGGGAGGCGTTGATGTTGCGCCGGCCTATTTTGATTTTCTTGGGCGTGATGGCCCTTTTGATTGGCTCCGCAGTCGCGTTTCTTCAGAGCCGCACCTTCGCCACGGTGGTGCGGCAGGTGCTGGATCGCACTGTTCCCGACGAATTGGGGATGAAAGCTCGGTTTTCTGATTTTCAGCTTCACGCATTTCCTCCGGGCGTCTCGATACGAGAACCCGAGCTTCTTTTACAGGAACGCAATTTTCTCGGAGTGGCGCCAGAGTCGCGAATTCGCGCTGCAAGGCTTGAGCTGCGCTTTCGTCCGTTTCAAATGCTGGCAGGAAAGGTTCGAATCGAACAAGTCAGGCTCGTGGAGTCTGATGTGTTGCTGCCTCTTTCGATGGCGCAGAAAAAAACGTCAACGGGGCTACATTGGAAGGACCTCATTCAGATTCGAGTTCAGTCTGTGGCGCTGGAACGTTCGGTGTTGCGTTTGCAGTGGCCAGGTGAATCAAGCGAGCTGGTCTTGTCTGTTAATCAGGCTGAGCTCACTCGATTCGGACCCGAAAGCGATGGAACCTTCTTGTTTCGAAGCGAGCTCGAGCGGCTGACTTTTTTTCGAGGAAAGAGCGCTACGAGTCTTTCGAATGTGTCGGTAGCAGCAGAAGTAGGACCTCGCGGTGTGAATGTCACTCGTCTGCAGGCAAGAACGAGCACAAATCTCGACGGGCAGAGCATCTCCTTGAACGGATTGGTTTCGGGTGACATCTTTGGGTCAGCCCCTCTGAAGGCGAGTTTTGATCTCGAACTCGCGGGAGATGCTTGGGGACTGAAGCGGTGGCTGAGGGGAGAGACTTCCTCGGCCTGGGTCACTCCGCTGGCGCCGTCTCTGCCTGTGAATCGCAATCGCGACGAAATTTTTGGGGAGCTGCGAGTTCGTGGCCACCTCGATATTCCCAATCTATTGAAGATCGAGCAATCGGCGATCTTTGATGGCAAAGTGAGTTTTGATCGAGGGAAACTGGCGGGCTGGAGTTTTGCTCATCTTGAGAGCGGGGTAAAGGTCGTCTCCAAGCCAGACCGACAGCTGGATTTAACTTTAGAAAAGCTGTCGATTCGGCAGACGAGTCAAGAGTCGGTGTCGAGCGCGAAGCTGGCCATTCGATTGAAGCGAGGAGAACTCGCCGCAATCGAGCCTTTTTCGGTCGAGCTTGAACAAGCTCCGTTGCTCTGGCTTTTGGGGCCACATGCTTCTTCAGTCGATAATCTCGATGCGCGACTTTCGGGTAAGGCCGAGCTTCGCATCACTTCGGGAAAAAGTTTTCTGCTTCAGGCGAAGACCCACCTGCAGTCGCCTTTTCTAAAGGTTTTCGCCGGACCAACAGAGGACAAGAAAAGCGCCTTGGTCTTGAGGACTGTTCCCTTTTCAATCGATGGAACGTTTCAAGTCTCGGCAGATCGATTCTTGCCTGAGAAGCTTCAGTGGAAATTCAACAAGAGCCTTTTCGACATCACAGGGGTCGTCGATTGGTCTCAAGTCGATACGCGTTGGGACCTCAGAGCCAAAGGGGGTGCGCAGCTATCCGATCTGGTAGAGCTCGGCGGTAAGTCGATCTCAGGTGAGGGCCAGATTCAGGCGCGAGTGCATGGGCTCGCGAGTCGTTTGGATGTCGACTTCGATACGCAGCTCAAAGGCGCACGCTATCTTGATCTCGAATACGGCGATCTTGAAGGGCGTTTTTCTCTGGTCGACGATCAGAGTGTTTTGCTCTTTCAAGGGGTTCGAGGAAAAAAAGGGGCCACCGATTACAGCGTGAATGGGCCGATTGATTTTCGAGGAGAGGGAAGTATCGATCTCGATATTCGTTTTCCTGCAGGAAGGATCGAGGATTTTCTCTCGGTCTTCAAACCGCTGACTCGAGAGCTTTCGTGGTTTCCCGATTCGCTTCGCGGGCGCGCTCAAGTCGAGGGGCGAGTTCAGGGGGGCTTAGGCCTGGATGCGCTTCGTGTTGAGGCTCAGCTTCAGGGTTCAGATTGGGTCTATTTCGGTGAGCGATTTCGTTCAGTGCGATTGGGTGGAGGCTACGATCGTGGCACTTATCATTTTGATGGCATTGATCTGAAGAAGCGATCGGGGGGCGCTCAAGGAGATGTGTCCTTCGCGCCAGGAGGAAAGTTTCAGTGGAAGTTGCAGACCCAGGGGTTTTCGTTGAGGGATTTCGACTGGCTTCTGCGATTGAACATTCCGATTCGTGGCGACCTCCAGGTGGTAAGTGAGGGGTCAGGCTCGATGGATGCTCTCGAGTCATCGACGGTCTTGAGCTTGACTCGCACGAGTATTCGTTCGCAGTCCTTTCCCGCAAGCGTTCTCAGAGTGATGAGTCGTGATGGAGTTTGGAGCGCGTCGGGGCGTGGCCTTGGTGAACAGGCACAGCTTGACTGGTCGCATGACCGTCGGTCGATGGCAACCAACCGGCTGAGGATCTCGCTGGATGAGGTCGACTTCACGCCTTTGCTTCTGATCCTGAATCCAGCGAATCTGCAGGATCAGAACCTCAAGGGCGCCGCTTCGGGTGAGATCGACTTGTCTTATCGGGGATCGCAGATCGAATCGGCTTCGGGCCAGGTGACACTCGATCGATTTCAGATTCAAAAGACCGGAAGCTGGATGCGCCTGGCAGAGCGCGTCTCTGCTCGAATGAACTTGGGTGACTTGGCTTTGCCCGAGGCAAAAATCTTGGGCGACCGAGGCTCTGAGCTTCTGTTTCGCTTGGCTGCTCGAAAAGGATCCTGGGATTGCTCGCTGGGAGGTGAGCTGGATCTTTCTGCTTTAGAGTATGTTTCGCCTTTGGTTGTTCAAGGGTCTGGAAAAGCTACGCTAAGCCTCGCGCTGCGCGGCCTGATTTCAGAACCCTATCTCTCGGGAACGGTGGATCTACGCGATGGTTATTTGCGAACGCGGTTGATCGAGTCGCCGCTTGAAAACCTTCAGGGCCGAGTACTGATTCGTGGAGGAAAGTTCACTTTATCGGGGTTCCAGTCAGTGCTGGCCCAGGGGCGCGCCTCGGGCTCCGGACAGGTCGAGTTTTTTCCGGATCGTTGGCCGCGAGTCGATCTCATTGCTCAGCTTGAGGAAAATCGCCTGAAAATCTATCCCTTTCAATATTTGAAGATTCGAAACGCTCGATTAGTTGTCGCCGGCGCTTCGCTCCCCTATGAGATCTCAGGCGAGGTCTCAGTGGAGCAGGGGCTTTCGCGGGAGAAGCTTTCGAGTGCGGGCAAAGGTATCGTTCAGGAGTCGTCTCTTTACGCTCCTCCGCCGTCGGCCGACTCGGTGTTTGATTATCCGAAGTTTCGATTAAACCTCGATGTTCGCGCAGACTCAGGACTCGTTTTTCAAAATGAACTGCTTGATGTCGAAATGCGCGCTTCGATGAAAGTGGTGAATACGATCGAGGCGCCTCGGCTCTTGGGTCAGGCTGAGCTTGTTCCAGGGCAGGGCCGTCTGACGTTCAAGGATCACGTGTTTCAAGTGCAGACGGCAGTCATCAAGTTCGAGGACCCGACCGCGCTGAATCCATTGTTTGATCTGGTAGCCACTACCGAAATTAGCAGCACCAAAGTTCAGCTCTACACTTCAGGAAAAAGTGACCGATTTAAAGTGGAGCTCAGTTCGAATCCCGTGCTTCCCGAGGCCGAGATCCTCTCTTTGCTCGCAATGGGACGAACCATTGAAGAGTCGCAGAGGCTCAGGGCCGCCAGTACCTCAGGCGTTCAGCAGAGTGAAGCGGCGTCGCTGATCTTGCAGTCGCTCGATTTCAATCGGGATGTTCGCGAAAAGACCGGGTTTCAGGTGGGTGTGGGCGAAGCTCAGAATACCATGGCTGGCAATAGCGTCTTCCGGCCACAAAGCGATATCGACTCGAGCATCGTTCCCAAGATTGTATTGAAACGTCAGGTAGGTCGGCGCATGGACGTGAGCGTCGGTAGCACGGTGGGCGCAGGTACGACCAACCAGAAGGAAGTGAATGCCGATTTCTACGTTTCACCTTCGGTTTCTGTGCGGGGGGTTTGGAACTTTTTCGAAGGCTCGACTTCTCAGGATGCCAGCACCAGCTCGCTCCAGCAGAGCCGAACCAGCTACGGAATCGACCTCAAGCTGCAAAAGAGGTTCAAGTAGCCCATGCGCAAGGCCCTCTCCTACGTCATGTTCCTGGTGGCGCTTCAGAGTTTCTCTCTGGGAGAGGCTCGAGGTGCCGCGGGAGCAGCGGGCGAGGGTGTTCCCCTGGGCCCACCCGTTGAGCGGGTGGAGGTGGTCGGTATGCATGCTTTTGGAGAGGCCGAGCTGCAGTCCTCTCTTGAGGTTGTCGCTGGAGAGCCGTTTGATCCTGTTCGAGCGAGTCGATCGCTTGAGAACCTGGCTGAGTTCTACCGCTACCGAGGTTACCCCGACGTTCAGGTCGAGGCGAAATATGATGAGAGCCGAAGGGTTTGGAGCCTTTACGTTGAAGAGGGGGCCCCAATTCGAATTCGATCGATTGAGATTGTCAGAGATTCAGATAGTCCCGATGGGCTTCGGTATTTCGACAGGATTCGAGTCGATTTGTTACGGCGTTTCGAGGTTCATCCGGGAGATATCTTTGATCAAGATCGAGTGAGTCACGGGGCTCGCGCCATTCAGGCTAGTCTAATCGACGAAGAACATATCGGTGTTTCAGTTCCTGACGTTCAGGTGGAGAGACTAGGCTCGGGTGAAGTGTCACTGCGATTGAAAGTTGAGCTAGGCGAAAGAGTGACTTTCGGCTTTCGAGGTAATCAATATTTCTCGAGAAATGCTTTGCTTGCTTTAATCAAAGAGCAGCGGGCTTTGGGACTGGGCAAGAATTATATCGAGACGATTCAAACCCGACTTTTAGATGCCTATCGCGATGTCGGTTTTAATCAGACGAAAATACAGGCCTATCCAAGTGAGCGGGCTTTGGGACGTCATGTGACTTGGGTGATTAACGAAGGCGAGCGCGCTCGGCTCGATTCTATCGAGTTTGACGGAAGTTCAGCGTTCAGCCCCTCGCAGCTCGCTGCATTTTTCAAAGAGCAGTCGAGCGGTGCTTTGGGCTCGGGCATCTATATTGAGAAAGAGATGTCGAAAGCAGTCGATGGATTTATTCAGCGCTTAAGAAGTCTGGGGTATCTGGGCGCTCGCTTGACCAGTGTTCAAACACAGTGGTCTCGAGGGAATTCTCGGGCCAGCGTGGTGGTTTATTTTTACGAAGGCGAGCAAACCCGGGTGGCTTCGGTTGAAGTTCCTGAGCGTGGCGAACTCGATGAGAGCGAAGCTCTGCTGCTTTTGGGCGTTCAGCCCGGAAAGCCCCTCAATCTTTTTGCATTCAACGAAGGCATTCAGCGCTTGAAGTCTTGGTATCGAAATCGAGGTTATCTTGAAGCGGGAATTGTCGGTGAAGGAGGAGAGTCGCTCGTACGCTACCGCGACGATTATCGTAACGCGGACATTCGCGTGCAGGTCGATCGAGGGTCTAAGTATCGAGTAGGCTCGATTGTTGTTGATGGTCGCTCTAAAACCGGTCTCGACGTGATTCTTAGAGAGCTTGCGTTTCAAGAGGGCGAGGTTCTTACCGAGCAAGACCTTCTTTTAAGCGAGTCGCGTCTTCGCCGGTTGGGGCTATTCTCGAGTGCTCAGGTTCGCATCGAAGATGAGCCGGCACGGCCAGGCTATAAAAAGGTTTACGTCCTACTCGAAGAGTCGATTCCAGGTCTTATTGCCGGCGGTATTGGATTTCGGAATGATCTTGGAGCTCGGGTCTTCGGGCAGACCTCTTACTCGAATATGTTTGGGCGTAATCATACTGCGGTCTTCAGTGTGAATGCGAATCATCGATTCGTAAACCGTCGTGTGCCCTTAGAGTCGCAGGCTCAGTTGGCTTATGTCTGGCCTTGGTTTCTCCTTCCTGGCATGACGTTTCGTCCATCGATTACTGCCCAGCGCACGCAGTATGAGACCTTTGATGCGGCCTCGCTGGTGGTGGGTGGAACTCTCGAAAAGAGGCTCTTTCAAAGGCCCAATCTCACGGCGTTACTTTCCTATAATTTGGAGCGAACCGATCAACGAGCCGTAGATCCGAACAATATCGACAATGGTACGATCACGATCGGCGGCGTTACTGGATCTCTGAAGATGGACTTGAGAGATGACCCACTGGCCCCTTCGCGTGGTTTTTTTGCTGCTGTCTCGTACGAAGTGGCAGATCCTGCCTTACTCTCACAGCGCGATCCATTTCCTATCGGGTATACGAGATTTCAGTTTCGGTCGGATTATCTTTTGCCGGTATGGAGAACCGCGAGTTGGTATTTTTCGGTGCGAACTGGAATCGAGCGCAATACCCAGGACCTTTCAGATGCACGCGTTCGTATTCCTTTGATTAAGCAGTTCAGCCTCGGGGGCGTCGGAAGTCTACGGGGCTTCAGAGAACAGGAGCTGAATGTTCAGAGCCTTGCGATTCGAGGAAGAGCCACTTATGTGAATTATCGGGCGCAGCTCGATTTGCCTTTTTCAGGCCCGATGCGGATCGGCCCCTTCTTTGATGCCGCAAACTTGCTGGTTGATGACTTCTCATTGACTCGGGGGTTGAGAATGGGTACCGGCTTTGGCCTTCATTATTTGACTCCGGTAGGTCCTGTTAATTTTGATCTCGGATTCAAGGTTGATCCGAAGCCTAACGAAGACCGCTATCGGTTCTACTTTTCAATCGGAGTGATCTAGCGGTCGGGTTGGGCCCGAGCCCTAATTTTTGAGGGCCATGAGGCTCAAAAATTCAAAAACCACTCCGGCTCCCAAAAGCGAAGTGAGGTCGGCGTGATCGTACGGGGGCGAGATTTCGACAACATTCGCCCCGCAGATCCAAAGTCCTCGTAGTCTTCGAAGGCATCCGAGAGCTTCCCGTGAAGTCATTCCACCAATTACTGGGGTTCCTGTTCCCGGCGCGTAGGCGGGATCGACGCCGTCCACGTCAAAAGTAATATGCACGGGCCGGCGCTTACTGCGTGGACCATGGGTGCCAGCCTTGGCATGAATTCTTTCAAAAAATTCTTCGCGAACACTCAGATCATAAAACCCATCGATATCGAGGATATTGATTTTCTGCTCGCGACAATAAGCCTCTTGATCTGCCGAGGTGAGTGGCCCGCGAATTCCGATTTGAAAGACATCGCTTCCACAGATGAGGTCTTCTTCGATGGCTCTGCGGATGGGGGTGCCATGGTGGTATTTTTCTCCCCAGGCTTGGTCAGCCGTATCGGTGTGTGCGTCAATTTGAACCACAATGGGCTTTCCGAATTGCTTATGAACGGCTCGAAGCTCGGGCAAAAAGATCGAGTGATCGCCACCAACCAGAATGGCACGTGCTCCCGCTTCTAGAACTTCGGTTACTCGCGCCTCAATGTTTTGATACGTGGCCTGAAGGTTGAGAGGATTGACCGAAATATCCCCCGCATCCACCACATTCAGTTCGTCATAGACATGAACGCCAAGGGCAGGATTGAAATTGCGGTTGAGCACCGAGGCTTCCCGCACTGCGCGGGGGGCAAAACGGGCCCCCGGTCGAAAGCTGGTGCCGCCGTCAAAGGGAACTCCCAAAATCGCAACATCAGCCTGCTTTCCTTTTAAATCAGGGAGATAGGGAAGCCGATTGAACGTTGCGATGTCTCCAAAACGCGGGCTAAGTAGAGGATTTCGGGGGCGGTAATCGACGGCAGAAGAGGGTTTCATGTGCCTGAGATCATAGGTGAAAAACACGTTGACTTCAACAAAGCCATCCTATAGTTCCAGCCGTCTATGTTGCAGAAGAAGACTTACCAAGGAAAACAGAAGGGCCCTCATTTTTTCGAAACAAAAGGGCCAAATGCCCCGAAATGGTACGTGGTAGATGCCAAGGATCAAGTTCTTGGTCGCCTCGCAACTGTGGTTGCACGTACGATTATTGGGAAAACTAAGACCACCTTTACTCGACATGCCGATTCTGGTGACTTCGTCATCGTTTTGAATGCTGACCAGATCGCGCTGACTG
>JBDLQW010000132.1:0-4472 GCA_039800365.1 Pseudomonadota bacterium | reverse complement strand
AGATTTTAGTCACGTCGGTCGTGGCTAATGGTGGAACTTTCTCGGTTACCAAAACCCCAGGAAGCTATGTCTCGAGTGCGTCGCTTCCCAGCGGCACCATCGGTACCGCTTACGAGAGCTCAGAAATCAATTTTGAGCTGGGTGATGGTGCAGAAGATTTTGTTGCCGGAGATTTCTTTGTTGTTTTGGTGACTTCAGATGAGCTGCCAGGCGGAATTACGGAAGGCGCCACCTATACATTAACCTCTCGTACGCCGACAACCTTCACGGTCGGTGATGGATCGGGCACCGTGAACGTGACGGGTGTTTCGGCTCAAGGGTCGTTTCTCTTTGGACTGGTTCCATCGGGGTCTGTAAAGACTGGGGCTAGCGTCAATAGCGTCACAGGTGCGCCGGTTTGTGACTTTGATTACACGCTGGAGGAAGGTCAGAACTGTTGTTACGGAAAGTACGCTCTTTACGGCGAAAAAGTTACAGCCGGTGTTGTTACGAAGCCTAATGGTTCCGAAGTTGATTGGGGAGGTAAGGCTTCGAATTGCTTAGCCGGTCCTGCCATGGCCACACAGTCGAAAACCAAGCAAGGGTATCCGATTTTTTCGCTTTATGAAGTGGCTGGAGTGGGAATGAACTCGATCTATACGATTAGTAATTCAAACCCGATTGACGGCAAAACGGTGAAACAGGCGAATTACACCGTAGCGAATCTTGCCGATGCGACCGAGACGGGGTGGCCGGTGGGAATCAGCAGTTATACCGTGGATTCGGGTTACAAATACAAGCCCACCGTTTTTTATGAATTTCGGTGCTTGAATCGAGCCGAGGAAGTTTTGGCTCGAATTCGAGTGCAAGTGCGAGAGTGGAACGATCGCGCGCAGCTCAGCGCGTATCAGGCGTGTACCACCAGCGATACGTCGCCAAGCAACTGCGATGTGCAATATCCCGATAGTGATCCTTCACTCGGTCCTGATACGACGGGCTTAGAGACGGGGTCGGGTTGCGCGATCAATGACGCTTACGACTGGGACGACATCACGTCGCTGTTCCCGGCAGAGTCAGGCGGCGCTCCAGTATGTGCATTAACGGTAAACCGCGCAGTCTTGAAAAGTCGTTAGGGGGAGCTCTGAGTCGAGTTTCCACAGGGTGACTGGGGTTTCGCGTTCGCTCACCGAGCGGATTGAGAATGAGGCCCGCAGGCAGCTTTTGCTCTCAGTGCTGGGACTAAAGGTGAATTGAGTCGCGTCGCCCTGGCGCTCTTGCGTGACGCTTCCCAGGCAAGAAATCGTGGTTCCCTGCAAAGTAGTCACCAGGCTTCCTTGAATCGCGTTGTGGTTATCTTCAGAGGTTTCCATCACCAGTGCAAAGTGCTCTGAGTCTCCAGGTTTTCCACAAAGCACGGTTCGAAGGCTTTGAGTGGGTGCCCTTCCCATGGCTGAGGCAGATTGGGGAAGTAATCCGATCGAGCCGATGGTCATCAGCCACAAGGCCAGGGCCGGGCTTAAGGAGATCTGGGCAACGTTTTTGGGTTTCGGCATGATGCACTCTAGACCATAAATAACGCATTGTGTCAAGTCGGGATTGCTCAGTGTTGGTAGCGGACTAAGTATTCGGTTTTCTTAGTAAAAAAAATGTCCCGCCCGACTAAAAGGCTTGGATTAAGCTTGGGTTTACTGGTGAGCTGCTATGCTTGACGAATCGTTCAGATAGTGATAACGCAGCGCAATATGACGGTGAAGTTTGATCTTTCTGGAGCGATTTCCGCGCCCGGGCTTCTGTGGGGCCTTGCTGAGCTGCAACCGTGGGTCAACCGACTTTCGCAGGAAGAACGCCAGGTGTTGTTTCATTCCGAGATCCATGACTGGGTGTCCTCGATGTATTGGGGGGAAACTCTCGGGGTCCAGTATGCATTGCTTATGTCCCGGCACGCCGAGACCGTCGAGGACAAGACGTTCTGGTTGAAGACTCTGGGGGAAGAAGTCGATCATCAGCAAAGAATCTCGGCTTGGCTATCGTTTCGTGGGCAAAGTCCTCTGCCCCCCCAACCGACTATTGGATCAGGCCATGAGAAGGGTCGCTAGAGCCGGCAGTTCCCCAAGTAATGACGAGCTAGCTGCTTTGATCCTTTGGGGCCAGGTGTTTTTCGAAGAGCTAGGTGCGATCCTAATTCGTTGGCGAATGCCTCATGTTGTAGACCGAGAGCTTCGCGCGGTACTTTACAAGATCTACAGCGACGAGATGGCGCACATTTCTGCCGGCAAGAGAACCCTTGAAAAGATCGGGGCCAAGGTCCCTGGAAGAAGAAATGTTCTTTTGAAGAGGGCGTCCAGCATATTTCCACTACATTTGATTCCAGATGGTTTAGCGGGCGAGCGCGACGCAATACGAATCGTCGGATTTCAGGCCGTCGTCTCGCTTATTGGAAAGACACAGACCGAGGTAGCACGATATCGGCCTGGGCATCTCCTACAGCGCTGGATGAAGGTGGAAGGTTATCATTGCATCGGCTGTCACCCGAAGCGGAGCGAGGGGCTTCTACTGGATCCTGACTTCGATTCCGCAACAGGTGAGGCCCTGGATATCGTGACATTTAGCCGCCGGTTCGAGGGAATGAATGATCTTGTTCATGGAGGTTTTATCTCAATGGCGCTTGATGAAGTGATGGGTTACGCCATCAATCATCAATATAACCGCCTCGCATTCACGACACAGCTCGAGGTGCAATTCAAGAAGCCTGTGCGTGTTGGGACGCCCTATCGTATTTCCGGTCGTGTCGAGAGTTTTTCTAGCCAGCGCGCCGTAGTTGTTGGTGTGATTACAGACCCCGCCTCGGGAGCCGTTTTTGCCGAGTCCCGGGCATCGTTTTATGTATTAAATACTGCGAGCGCAGAAAAGCTTCTTCCAGGAGCCCTGGACGCGCCAGAAACTCGTGCCATGCTGGAGGGTTGAGTGGCTTCGTTCTCGCTCTCAGAAGAGGCGCTAAAGCTGCTCATGCGCATCAAGTGCGGGCAGACGATCGGATCGGAGGACTGGGATGAAATTCAAAATGAGGAGGTTCGTGCCTACCTTCGCGCAGAGTGTGCAATCGTCGATGAACGATATTCCGAAATCTCCGATGTTCTGGTTCGCCCCTGTAGGCCTTTTGTTGCCTCCGTCATCCTTGCTTATCGCGATCTCTTTCTACATCCAAAAAGTGCCGTTTCACGAATCCAGGCCTTGCTAAAGGACTTTCCAGAAGATTTCGAGATCTGCTGGCGTGCGCGCTTGGAGTTCTGGCTCGCGGACTCTCTTCACCTTATTGGTGAGATCGATATCGGGCAGAAGGCGCTGGCCAACGCACTTGCGAGTCTTAATGACACCGGGATCTTCAGGTCCGAGGCTCTTGCTGTCACGGCCTTGTCTGAATACATCGCAGGAAATAATGAATCGGCGGCCAAGTATCATCATCTTACTAGGTCGGAACTGGCGAAAAGCCCCGATCTTTTTCTGAAAATCTTCAACTCTTCAATGGCGCTACGAGTATTTCTCAAGGCATGCGATCCGGTTGGCTTCGAGCTCTTCAGTGCCGATCTCGATCAGGCCTTGTTGAAGAAGGATGATCGTCGGTATCTTCTTCGTCACACCGGGTACCGTGCAATGCTGATGACCCTGGTCGGCGATGTCGAGGAGTCGGCCCGTCTCTGGCGGCAGGGGGACTTATTGGCTAAAGAAACGCGAATGCGCTGGGAGCGAGGACAGTATGGCATCCTTCGAGGACTCGTTGCCGCCAGATCGGATGGGCTGAGTATCGCCCAAAGCTTTTTTGATCAAGTCGAGGCTGATCTTGAATCGGTAGGTTTTCCTGGCCCATATTTGGCGGAGCTAAATTGCGCGCGAGCACTTGCACCTGCAATTGCTGGAGGTGCTGTATTCGGGCTGCGTCCCTTAATTGCGGCTCTTGAGGCGGCGCGAGAGAGCCTCTCATCTCAGGCAGAAGTAGCAAGTTCCGCACTCGACGCGTATTACAGGCAGGCGATCGGGTTTTTGGATAATCTGATTGACGGTGGAGCCGCGGAGTCACCACCTGGTCCATCCCTTGTGGTATCAATTGTCTCGCAGCTTCTAAGTTCGAGAGGTATGGCTCGTGATCTTTCAGATTTCCGAGTACTTCCCAGATTTTTAAATGAACTGAAGAAAACGCCTGGAACGAAGAATGACATCGCTCTAGCTCTTCAGGAGGCGATTCGACTGCCGGTTCGCGTTTCGGGGCTTCAATTGGTGATTTCAGCACCAGATCGTGCCCTAGAGACGCGGCCAGACCTGCTTATGGTCATTGAGCTGGGAGAATTGCTGATACGAAACCACGAGCTCATATCAAGCGGCGTACGCGCACGAGTTATCGCGGAGATTTCTGCTCAGGTGGCTCATGATATTCGATCCCCCCTGGGAGCACTCAAGACAGCTAGATATCTTATTAGTCCTAAGCAACAAGAGGAGTC
>JBDLQW010000131.1:0-11719 GCA_039800365.1 Pseudomonadota bacterium | reverse complement strand
ATGGTGGGCGATGCAGGGATTGAACCTGCGACCTTGGCCGTGTAAAGACCCTGCTCTACCGCTGAGCTAATCGCCCGTCCTTTTTAAGCCCCCTCCGAAAATTAGGCTGTTCCGAGAGAAGCAGCTACCATTTCCGAGCCGTGAGCCACAGCTTCTTCCTTCTGCTCGACCCGAGGCTGGATCGTTAGGCCTTTGTACTTGGCCAATCCCGTTCCTGCAGGAATCAACCGACCCATGATCACGTTTTCCTTGAGTCCGCGAAGAAGATCGACACGTCCCGAAATACTTGCCTCGGTCAACACCTTGGTCGTTTCCTGGAAGGACGCAGCGGAAATAAAGCTTTCCGTGCTCAACGAAGCCTTGGTGATTCCCAGCAAGAGAGGCTCAATCGTGGCTGGAACCCCGCCGGTCTGCAAGACCCGCTGGTTCTCATGCTCCAACGCCATCTTATCGACCTGTTCACCAGCTAAGAACATGGCGTCGCCAGCATCCTTAACCTTCACCTTTCGGAGCATCTGACGAACGATCACCTCGATGTGCTTGTCGTTAATCTTCACACCTTGTAGGCGGTAGACCTCTTGCACCTCATCGACCAAATACTTCGCTAGAGCCTTCTCGCCCAACACACGAAGAATGTCATGAGGATTGATCGGTCCATCCATCAAAGGCTCTCCGGCCTTGACATAGTCGCCCTCATTTACCGCGAGGTGGCGTCCCTTACCAATCAAGAACTCCTTGGGCTCTCCATTCTCAGGAGTCACCAACACTTTACGCTTGCCCTTGGTGTCTTTTCCGAAAGAAACCACTCCGTCAATGTCGCTGATGACTGCCGAGTCCTTCGGCTTACGAGCCTCAAAGAGCTCAGCAACGCGAGGAAGACCCCCGGTAATATCCTTGGTCTTGGAAGTCTCGCGGTGAATCTTCACAATGATGTCACCTGCAGACACCTGATCGCCATCGGCGACAACCAAGTTGGCTCCCACTGGCAAGAGATACCGAGCAACTCGATTCGTGCCGGCGATCCGAAGCGGCTCACCCTGAGCATCAAGGATGAGGACCTTAGGCCGCTTGTCCGTCGACTTCGACTCAACAATCACCTTATGCGAGAGGCCGGTAACGCTGTCGAACTGCTCCTGCATCGTGACGCCCTCTTCAACGTCTTCGAAATGCACGCGTCCCGAAACTTCGGTCACAATCGGCGTCGAGTAAGGATCCCACTCGGCAACCAGTGTTCCCTTTTCAACTGATGCCCCCTCCTTCAGGAGGAGCTTGGCTCCGTAAACAATAGAGTACTTCTCCCGCTCACGGCCATTAGCGTCCAAAACGGCAATCTCACCGTTTCGATTCATCACAGTCAGGTGGCCCTCTTTGTTAGCCACTGCGACCACGTTGACGAATTTAATGGTACCTTTTGTCTTCGCCTCAAGGCTTGACTGCTCAGCACGACGAGAAGCGGCACCCCCGATGTGGAAGGTACGCATGGTCAGCTGAGTTCCTGGCTCACCGATCGACTGAGCGGCAATCACTCCCACCGCCTCGCCAATGTTGACCATCCGTCCACGCGAAAGGTCGCGACCATAACAGAGGCTGCAAATCCCCTTCTTGCTTTGACACGTCAAAACCGAGCGAATTCGAATTCGATCAATCCCGGCATCATCAATACGCTTAACGGCTTCTTCGGTGATCTCACCGCCAGCAGCAACCAAGACCTCGTTAGTAACAGGGTCGGTAACTTCGTCTAGTGCGACTCGTCCGAGGATGCGATCCCCCATCTTCTCAATCACCTCACCCCCTTCAACAAGGGCCGAGATATAGAGACCATCTAGAGTTCCGCAATCAGGCTCCGTAACGATCACGTCTTGAGAAACGTCAACCAACCGGCGAGTCAGGTAACCCGAGTTAGCGGTCTTCAGAGCGGTGTCTGCAAGACCCTTACGGGCTCCGTGAGTCGACACGAAGTACTGAAGAACCGATAGCCCTTCACGGAAGTTCGCGACAATCGGAGTTTCAATGATCTCGCCTGATGGCTTGGCCATCAAACCGCGCATACCCGCCAACTGACGAATCTGGGCGTTGCTTCCACGAGCGCCTGAGTCGGCCATCATGAACACGGAGTTAAACGAAGGCGCAGTAATCTCCTGCTCCTTGGTCTTCCATCCTGCAGGCGCCTTGAAGGTCTGCACCGACAAACGCTTCATCATGGCGCTCGCAATTTGCTCAGAAGTCTGAGCCCAAATGTCGATCACCTTATTATAACGTTCACCATCCGTAATCAGACCTTCGACGTACTGATTCTCAATTTCGTGAACCTGTGCGTAGGCCTTATCGAGAAACTCTTTTTTCTCAACAGGCATTTGCATGTCATGAACCGAGATCGAAATCCCGGCCCGCATTGCTTGACGGAAACCCGTCTGCATCAAGGCATCAGCGAGAAGAACCGTCTTTTTGTTGCCGGTGAGCCGGTAACACTGGTCGATCAGTTCAGCGAGATCCTTCTTACTCAAAACTTTATTGTAAAGATGGAACGGGATTTCCTCAGGGACTGCCTCAGACAACAAGACTCGACCAACAGTGGTGTCCCACAGCTTTCCGTGAACACGGCACTTAATCTTCGCCTGAAGATGAACGGTGCCTGCGTCGTAAGCGAACTGAACTTCAGTCGGACTGGAGAAAACCTTCCCTTGTCCCTTCGCAAATGGACGCTCGCGAGTCATGTAATAAAGACCCAGAACAATGTCTTGCGACGGAACAATAATAGGCTTTCCATGCGCAGGCGACAGAATGTTGTTGGTGGACATCATCAAAACGCGAGCCTCAATCTGAGCCTCGATTGACAAGGGCACGTGCACAGCCATCTGGTCGCCGTCGAAGTCTGCGTTAAAGGCGGCGCAAACGAGAGGATGCAACTGAATTGCCTTACCCTCAATTAGAACGGGCTCAAAAGCTTGAATCCCAAGACGATGGAGAGTCGGCGCACGGTTCAACAGCACCGGGTGCTCCTTAACGACTTCCTCAAGGATGTCCCAAACCTCTTGCCGCTGCTTCTCGACCATCTTCTTGGCAGACTTAATGGTCGTGACATAGCCGTACTCAGACAGCTTGTTATAGATAAATGGCTTGAACAACTCGAGAGCCATCACTTTTGGCAGCCCGCATTGATGCAGCCGTAGCTCGGGGCCGACAACAATGACTGATCGTCCCGAATAATCGACACGCTTTCCAAGAAGGTTCTGACGGAACCGACCCTGCTTACCCTTCAACATGTCAGAAAGAGAGCGAAGAGGGCGCTTGTTTGGACCGGTGAAGGTCTTGCCTCGACGTCCGTTGTCGAACAGCGCGTCCACTGCCTCCTGAAGCATTCGTTTTTCATTTCGAATGATGATCTCGGGGGCGTTAAGCTCCATCAATCGCTTCAGCCGGTTATTACGATTGATCACGCGACGGTAGAGGTCATTGAGATCAGAAGTGGCGAACCGACCACCATCCAGCGGGACCAGAGGCCGCAGATCTGGGGGAATCACAGGCACCACTTCGAGCATCATCCAGTCGGGGCGATTCGAGCCGCTTGACTTAAAGGACTCAACCACCTTCAGCCGTTTAGAGAGCTTCGTACGCTGAGCCTCAGAAGTCGTGTGCTTCAATTCGCGGCGCAACTGCCTTGAAAGCGTCTCAATATCGATCTTCTTGAGGGTATCGCGAACCGCCTCGCCACCCATACCCGCCGTAAAAGTATGTCCCTCTTTAATTAGTTGAACGTACTTCTCCTCGGAAAGGACGCTGTTCTCCTCGAGCCCAGTGTTCCCCGGATCGAGAACCACGTAGGCCTCGCAATAAAGAACTTTTTCAAGCTCTTTCAAGGAGATGTCTAAAATAGCACCAATTCGACTGGGCAACGAACGAAGGAACCAAATATGAGCAACGGGAGTAGCGAGCTCAATATGACCCAAACGCTCTCGCCGAACCTTCGATTGGATCACTTCCACGCCGCACTTTTCGCAGACAACCCCACGGTGCTTCATGCGCTTATACTTGCCGCAATTACACTCATAGTCCTTTACTGGCCCGAAAATCTTGGCACAGAATAGCCCATCACGCTCAGGCTTGAATGTCCGATAATTGATAGTCTCGGGCTTCCTCACCTCTCCGAACGACCATTCGCGAATCTTCTCAGGAGAAGCCAACGAAATGCGAATACCGGTGAAGCTTAGCGGATCCTTGGGTTTGTCGAAAAAGTTCAACAGGTCCTTCATAATTTTCCCTCAACCTCTCAGAAAGCGATCGTTAATTTGCGCAGTAAAGCTATTTTAATGTCCTGCGAGAAGTTCCGACTTCGAATCCTTCTCCTCTTGCTCGATCAACTCAACATTCAGCGCCAATGACTGAAGCTCCTTGACCAAGACGTTAAAGGACTCCGGCAGACCTGGCTCGAGCAAGTGCTCGCCCTTGACGATCGCCTCGTACATTCGGTTACGCCCCGTGACGTCATCAGACTTGACCGTCAAGAACTCCTGAAGGCCATAGGCAGCGCCATAGGCTTCAAGTGCCCAAACTTCCATCTCTCCAAGTCGCTGACCGCCGAATTGAGCCTTACCGCCAAGAGGCTGCTGGGTAACCAGACTGTAAGGACCAATGCTTCGAGCGTGAATCTTTTCTTCCACGAGGTGATGCAGTTTAAGCATGTACATCACTCCAACGGTCACCTCTTCGGCAAACGGCTCTCCGCTGACCCCGTCAAAAAGAGTGGTCTGCCCGTTGCCCGGAAGGTCTGCAATCTGAAGAGCCTTTCCGATATCTGCCTCGGCCGCACCATCAAAAACGGGGGTCGCAAAATGAACCCCATTTCGAAGATGCTGAGCCATTTTCTTGATTTCAGCCTCAGATGCCTTGTCGATATACTTTTCGACTTCGGGCGTTGCATAAGTGTCTTTCAACACCTTACGCAGTTTTTCAGGCTGAAACTGCTCCAGGTAAGCATTAATTTTCTCACCGATACCGCGAGCAGCCCAACCGAGAGTTACCTCTAACAGCTGACCAATATTCATTCGTGACGGAACGCCGAGCGGGTTCAAGACCATGTCCACAGGAGTGCCGTTCGCCATAAAAGGCATATCCTCTGCAGGCAAAATACGGCTGATAACCCCTTTGTTTCCGTGACGGCCAGCCATCTTGTCGCCGACCTGAAGGCGCCGCTTGATTGCGATCTGTACCTTCACCATCTTGATCACACCGGGGGCTAGCTCGTCCCCCTTCTTCATCTTCTCGATCTTCTCTTTGAAGATGAAACGGATGGCCTCGATCTTCTCACGGGCAGTCTTCATGACTGCAGTCACATCCTGCTCGAGTTCATCCTTAACTGGGATAAAACCCAAGAGGTCGAAGGGAACGAGCTGAAGAGTCTCACGATCCAATTTCTGCCCCTTCTTCAGAAGCTCCTGAGAGCCGTCTTCAGAAAGGAGCTTACCTGTCGTCGAGGCGCCATCCAAAATCTTCGCGATCTTGTTAACCGCTGAGAGGCGAATAGCATCGACTTCGATCTTCTCATCGCGGCGGACCTTGGCGACGTGCTCTTCGAGAATCGACTTACTTCTCTCGTCCGGCTCAGTTCCTTCTCGAGCGAAAACCTGAGCATTGATGATCGTACCCTGAACGCCCGAGGGGACGCGCAGGGAGGTATCGCGAACGTCTCCAGCCTTCTCACCGAAGATCGCACGCAGCAGCTTCTCTTCTGGAGACAGCTGGGTCTCTCCCTTAGGAGTAACCTTACCGACCAAGATATCCCCAGGCTTCACCTCAGCGCCAATTCGAATAATGCCGCTTTGGTCGAGGTCCTTGAGCCCCTCTTCGCCGACGTTCGGAATGTCTCGCGTAATCTCTTCTTTTCCGAGCTTGGTATCACGAGCGACGCACTCAAACTCCTCGATGTGAATCGAGGTAAAAGTGTCTTCTTTAATCAACCGCTCAGAAATCAAAATCGAGTCTTCGAAGTTGTATCCACCCCAAGGCATGAAGGCGACGAGAATGTTTTGACCCAGGGCCAATTCTCCAACCTCAGTCGCAGGGCCATCGGCCAACACATCACCAGCCTTCACCTTATCGCCGACCCTGACAACTGGACGCTGGGTGACGCAGGTATTTTGGTTGGAGCGCTGATATTTCGTCAAATTGAAGATATCAACGTCCGAGCCTACCTCATCGGCCTTAACATCATGCCGCCGAACGACGATCTTGGTGCCATCCACCATGATCACTTCGCCATCATGCTTCGCCAAAATAATCTGGCCAGAATCCCGCGCTACAATGCGTTCAATCCCAGTACCCACCAATGGAGCGCGTGTACGGAGAAGAGGAACAGCCTGGCGCTGCATGTTCGATCCCATGAGGGCGCGGTTAGCGTCATCATGTTCCAGAAACGGAATCAACGATGCGGCAATAGAAACCAGCTGACTCGGAGATACGTCCATGAGCTCGACGTCATCCGGATTAACAAGAGCGAAATCCCCCTTTCGACGAGCCGAAACCTGGTCTGAGCCCAGCTTGCCAGCCCTCAAAGCCTCTGGAGAGACCTGTGCAATGACCTTGTTCTCTTCTTCGGTCGCCGTGAAGAAGCGGATATCGTCCCCGATCTTCTTGGAGTCTAACAGACGGTACGGAGTCTCAATGAACCCGAATTCATTAACCCGTGCGTAAGTCGAGAGGCTCGCGATCAAGCCAATGTTTGGCCCTTCGGGCGTCTCGATCGGACAAATCCGGCCATAATGCGTATTATGAACGTCACGGACTTCGAAGCCTGCTCGCTCACGAGTCAAACCACCTGGCCCCAGTGCTGACAAGCGGCGCTTATGGGTTACTTCAGACAAAGGATTGGTCTGATCCATAAACTGAGACAATTGGCTCGAGCCGAAGAATTCCTTAACAACTGCAGACACCGGCTTCTGATTAATGAGATCATGAGGCATCAGGGTCTCAATTTCCTGAATGCTCATACGTTCCTTAATCGCACGCTCCATCCTGACCAAGCCAATTCGATACTGGTTCTCGATCAACTCACCTACGGCCCGAACACGGCGATTACCTAGATGGTCGATATCGTCGATCGCACCACGGCCATTATTCAGTTCACAGAGGTAGAGCAACGTGGAGAGAATGTCCTCCTTCGTCAGCGTCGCGGTTTCGACCGGAATCTTATTCTCTGGAAATTTGTAGTTCAGCTTCAGGCGCCCCACTCGGGACAAATCGTAGCGATCAGCGTTGAAGAACAAGTTGTCGAACAACTGTTTCGCCGCCTCAATGGTGGGAGGATCGCCCGGGCGCATCCGTTTATAGATCTCAATCAATGCTTCTTCCGGACTGCCCACCTTGTCCTGAACCAAGGTATCCCGGACAAAGGATCCGTAGGTCAGGTTATCGGTGTAAATCACCTTGATCTCACGAATACCGCGCTCGCGAAGCTCTGCGATCTTCTTTTCGGTCAACTCGTGGTTCACCTCAAGCAAGACCTCTCCAGTCTTCTCATCATAGATATCTTCGGAAGCCACACGGCCGAGGACCATCTCTGCCGGCACCTCAAACTTCTTGATGCCCGCCTCTTCAATTCGCCGAATGACAGCCTTGGTGAACTTTCGATTGCGCTTAACAATCACATCTCCCGACTTGGGATCGATGATGTCTTCCTCAGCTCGCTGGCCCGAGAGAATCTCAAGATCAACCAGCTTCGAGAACTTGTCATCCTTCTCGAGAACCAAGTTCTCAGAGCGATAGAAATAGTTCAGGATTTCCTGGACCGACAAGCCCATCGCCCGCAAAACGATGGTCGCTGGCAGCTTCCGCTTCCGGTCGATGCGAGCGTGAAGGATGTCTTTATGATCGAATTCAAAATCAAGCCAGGATCCTCGATGTGGGATCACACGAGCCGAATACAAAATTTTTCCGCTAGAATGACTCTTACCCTGATCATGGTCGAAAATAACGCCAGGAGAGCGGTGCAACTGACTGACGATCACGCGCTCGGTGCCGTTAATAATAAACGATCCCGCCTCCGTCATCAGGGGGATCTCCCCCATGTAGACTTCCTGCTCCTTAATATCGCGAATGCTACGAGTACCGGCCTCCTCATCAACCTCATAGACCACCAACCGCACGGTGATCTTCAAAGGAGCGGCAAACGTCATTCCGCGTTGGCGGCACTCTAAAACGTCGTACTTAGGTTTCTCGAGAGTGTAGTTCTCAAACTCTAACGAGGCCGTCTTATTGAAATCCTCAATCGGGAAAACCGACTTAAAAACGGCCTGCAGTCCAATGCTCTCTCTCTTGTGAGCCGGCACCTCGGCTTGCAAAAACTTCTCGTATGACTTGCGCTGCAGATCAATCAAGTTAGGAATCTCGACTGGGGCTGCAATACGAGAAAACTCCCTACGAATACGCCGATTCTCAGAGAACAGAGAGGCCATGCGGGCTCCTTACACGGTCAGCCGGTTATCTAGTATCGAAATTCACTGACGATGAGCTGCCAACTCAACACTAACATCGAAACGCTCTGGTCTGATGAACCGGAAACATCAGAAAGGAAATCGATGCACACTAGCGACAGCACATTTGGCCGAGCCTAGTTCTTGCGAAAAAAGGATCCAACTCACAGGAACCATACAGAACGCAATAACCCTGGCCTCAGCCTGCCAAAACCGATCGGCACTTCAGAGTCCACCCCGTGCTGGGCGCGAAACACACTAAAGATTGGTTCATTTTTGGCATGCGGGACACTCCGCTCATAAACAGAGATCTGCGGATGTGCAACATGATTCTAATTAGAATCATCAGGAACACATCCGCAGACCAGAACCAGAGGCCCAATAAGCTATGAGCTAAGGCTTACTTCAGCTCAACCTTGGCGCCGACAGCCTCAAGCTTCTTCTTCATTTCTTCGGCTTCAGCCTTAGCAACTCCCTCTTTCAGGGGCTTAGGTGCGCCTTCAACGAGGTCCTTAGCTTCTTTCAAGCCGAGGCCCGTGATAGCACGAACTTCTTTAATGACTTCGATCTTCTTGTCGCCAGAAGCAGCAAGAACAACGGTGAATTCGGTCTTCGCTTCAGCTGCAGGAGCAGCAGCACCGCCAGCAACAGCAGCGATAGCCACTGGAGCAGCAGCGGAGACACCAAACTTATTCTCAAGGTCCTTCACCAATTGGGAAAGCTCGAGCACAGACATGTTCTCGATAAAGGAGATCACGTTTTCTTTAGTAATAGTCGACATGGATTTACCTCTTACTTCAATACCCAGAGCTTCACTTCAGTTGTGTTACTCCGGGGCAGTGGTCCCTCTGGTTCATCAGCTGAGACCTGTTCACTCTTAACGTCCGTGCTAAGAGTTTAACCGTAATGCGACCAGGAGATCAGCCCTCAGACTTCTTCTTCTCGATCGCGGACAAAACAGTTACCAAGCTACGCGGAACCGCAGCCAATACCCCAACAAAATTCGACACAGGAGCGTTCATCGTGCCCAAGAGTTTCGCGAGCAAAATCTCACGACTCGGCAGACTAGCGAGGGCCTCGACGTCACCAGCGCTGAGCCGGCGATCACCCATCAGCCCGTCCTTAATTTTAAGGGCCTCATTGTCCTTCGAAAACTTATGGAAGGTCTTAGCTGCAGCAGCAGGGTCGCCATAGGAGAACGCAACCAGAGTTGGACCCACCACGGAGTCCATCAATTCCTTCGCTTCAGCACCAAGGGCGCCGTCCTTCGAGACCAAACGGGCGACATTGTTCTTCAGCACCTTCACTTCAACATCATGAGACCTGAGTTGCCGACGAAGCTCGTTAGCCTGGTTGGACTCGAGACCCTTATAGTCAGCAAAAAGAGCAACCTTTGCCCTTTGAAACTTTTCCTTCAGACCGGAGGCTAATTCAGCTTTTTCTACGCGATTCATAAAAACCTCTCACTGGATTTTCAAAAAAATTTTAGCCAGAGCTCTGAGACACTTCAGAGGCATCAACCCCAATTCCAGGGCTCATCGTGGTAGATAAAGTGACACTCTGCATGTAAGTGCCCTTACTGGTTGGAGGCTTAGCGCGAATCAAAGCTGACGCGATCACTCCGAAGTTCTCTTTCAGCTTTTGAGCGCCAAAAGATTTCTTTCCGATGACGACATGAACAATACCGGTCTTCTCAGTCCGATACTCAACCTTACCCATCTTCTGCTCTTTCACAGCACGGGTAACATCCATCGTCACTGTACCGAGCTTGGGATTCGGCATCAATCCGCGGGGGCCAAGAATCTTCCCGACCTTGGACACAGCCACCATCATATCAGGGGTAGCGATCATCTTGTCGAACTCAAGCCAGCCGCCAGAAATCTTTTCGATCAAATCATCCGACCCAACAAAGTCAGCGCCGGCAGCTTCCGCTTCGCGAGCCTTATCGCCCTTTGCCAAAACAAGAACACGGAAGCTCTTTCCGATACCGTGAGGCAGAACCAAGGCACCACGCACCATTTGATCGGCGTGCTTAGGGTCGACACCCAATTTAAACGCAACGTCTACCGTCTCATCAAATTTTGCGAAGGAGACCTGAGAGAGAAGATCGAAAGCCTGATCAACACCGTACTTCTTACCAAACTCGATCTTTTTAAGTGCGTCGGAATATTTCTTACCGTGACGACCAATGCCGCCGGTCTTTACGTCAGCCATACTAACCTCCAGTGGTACGAGCGCCCCGATGACGACTCGGAGCTCCCACAGATTTGAACGAAATTCTGAAAATTAATCTGAAATAGTAATCCCAGCGCTTCGAGCAGTCCCTGCGACGGTGTTCATTGCCGCCTCAACAGACCCAGCAGTAAGGTCCGGGAGCTTCACCTTAGCGATCTCCTCAAGCTGCTTTCGGGTAACTTTACCAACCTTGGTTTTGTTGGGGGTCCCGCTGCCCTTCTCAATTTTGCCTGCCTTAAAAAGCAGCACTGAGGCAGGAGGGGTCTTGGTAATAAAAGTGAACGAACGGTCAGAATAGACCGTGATGATCACTGGAATCACTGTGCCCTTTTGGTCCTGCGTCTTGGCGTTAAAGGCCTTACAGAACTCCATGATGTTCACTCCACGTTGTCCAAGAGCCGGTCCAACGGGAGGGGCGGGGTTTGCGCCGCCGCCTGGGATTTGCAACTTAATCTGTCCAACAACCTTCTTCGCCATAGGGGGCCCCTCTTAACACAAGGCTTTAAATTTTTTCAACCTGAATAAAATCGAGTTCAACCGGAGTTGATCGCCCGAAAATGCTGACCAAGACTTTAACCTTACCTTTGTCGGGATTTACGTCCTCGATAGATCCACTAAAGTTCGCAAAGGGACCGTCGACAACACGAACGTTCTCACCCGCATTGAACGAAACTCGAGGACGAGGCTTCGACTGCCCCTCTGCGATTCGGTTAGTCATTTTTTGAACTTCCGACTCGGCAATGGGCACGGGGCGAATCTTGTCGCCCACGAAACCGGTAATCTTCGGGGTATTCTTCACAATGTGCCAGGTCTCGTCATTCAAGACCATTTTCACCAAAATATATCCGGGAAAAAAGCGCCGCTTGGTCGTCCGCTTTTGACCCTTGACCAATTCGACGACGTTCTCTTCTGGAACAATCACTTCGCCGAAAAATGGCTCTTTACGAAGTGACTTTACGCGCTCTTCAAGGGCCGTCTTCGCTTTGTGCTCGTACCCTGAATAAGTATGAACGATATAC
>JBDLQW010000130.1:0-23270 GCA_039800365.1 Pseudomonadota bacterium | reverse complement strand
TTATCGCTTATTCACATGTGCCTAACCAGCTTCAGTTAAACACCCGCTCCTAAGCCCAGACAGGCTGCCAATCGCCCGCTCTCTCTTTCAAAAAATTCATCCCATGTTTTCAAAGAACTCAGTCTCAAGAGACAACAAAACCCTCTGCACCTCACCGCTTGTTCCCTTGCCGGAGCTAGGGCCTGGCGGTGTGCGCCGGAATTCGTTTTATCGTTTCGAGCGACTTGGGTGATTTAGACCCACTAGAATTTTGATGCAACAACTTTTTTAAAAAAATTTTAATAGCGATCACTTTTTTTTACTTTGGACCAAAAAACCTGGCCCAGCACTCTCAGCGACTGATGACGAAAGGGCCGCAAATTGGGTGCAGATCGGCGGCACGGTCGGCACCCATTTGGCCCCTAAAAACCCGATCTTTTTGAAACCCATACGTGGCATTGGGACCAGGAATTCGCCCTATCGGCTCCAGACGAAACGCGCGGTAAATTATTGCCCGAGATCGGGCACTTGCCATTTCGCTTGAAATCGATAACGCCACGCGTTACGATTTGAAAATAAGGTTGGTAGAGTTTGGCCAGGTAAGGCCGATTCGAAGAGGGATTCACTCTCTACCCCCCTTTGAAAAAGGCAAACCGATCCGAAAGGTCGGGACGCAAAGCCACGGGACTTCCTGCTGGTTCACCCCGCCAGCCGATGTCAGCCGGGCCGCCAAAGGAGGACGAACGGGCCCACGCTTAGGGCCGCCTAGTTTTCAAAGGGGGTCCCCCAAAAAGGACCCCTCTTCAAACCCGGAGGCCTGACTGCCGGACGCAGCCAGGCCTCTCCATTTTTGTGCTACTGAAAATCCATGCCGAACACGAATTCTACTCCTCCGCTTCTAGTGACGGAAATTTTTCACAGCATCCAAGGAGAGGGCTCTCATGCTGGAGTTCCCTACGTGTTTGTTCGTCTTACCGGCTGCAATCTCCGGTGTACTTATTGCGATACGAGCTACGCCTTCAAAGGTCGCGCGAAGATGTCGATTCCTGAAATTCTCGAAAAAATAGCGGAATTCGGCTGTAAAAACATTCTACTCACTGGCGGTGAACCCTTGCTTCAAAGAGGGAGCATCGAACTCTGCGAACGTCTGATCGAATCGGAATACAGCCTCAGCATCGAGACCCACGGTGAAATCTCCATTTCAAAAGTGCCTCAAGCGGCTCGTATCATTATGGACATCAAAACGCCTTCGAGCGGAATGTCTCGAGGAGGTTTCAAAAAAAATCTTCCGCACCTAAAGCCACAGGACGAAATCAAATTCGTGATCGCTTCGAAAGAGGACTACGAATGGGCCAAAGACCTCGTTGAATCGAGAAGTTTACCGCCCGTGACGGTTTTGTTTTCAGCGGCCCAGAAGGCCTCAAATTCGCCAGGGAAGATCGCTCCTGTCGAATTACGGTGGCTTGCCGAGAAAATCCTCGAGGACCGCTTGCCAGTGAGGCTTCAGATTCAGCTACACAAGCTCATCTGGGGACCTGATTTAAGGGGAGTTTAATTCAACCCCGTCGAAACTCACTCCTGCCCCTGAGATCGCGGAAGCACCGACCAGCTTCATCCAAAATATTTTTCGAGGCGAAAACACCTCACGAGACCAACCCAAAGACTCGGCAGGAAGTCGGTATAAAACCTCACTAGAAAAATGAGGCTCAACCCGATCACCTAAGAGTTCTAAGCCATTTTTTCCTCGAAAAACAGGCGCTGCAAGTAACGAGACGGGTAGCTCTGCCCTCATCAAAAATCCTCCCAGTGCGGACGAGCGACCTGCACTGATCTTACCCCCTTCACGCACGACGACTTGCCGAAGACGAGAAAGCCCCATGCCCCTTCCCGACTGCAAGTTGACCTCTACTGAGGAGCTCCAACCCTCTTCAAAAACCACCTGCATCAGCTGTGAAAAATCGCTGCTAGCCGCGGCTTCAGAGGCCTGCTGCTTTTGACCTTCGGTCCAGCCTGAAAACAGATTAAGACGCTCCAGCATCTGCTCAACCACTAGGCCAGGTCCATCGTCATGAAATTCAACCTGCACCCCTGACGAAGTGACTTGAACCTGCACAAGCGCGCGAGGAACCTCAGATTTCTTCTCGAACTTCCGTCGCACTCGAGACTCCTGTCCATGAGCTCGCCAGTTACGGATCGCCTCTGTGGCAAATTCGCCCACGAGATGGGCCCACCGATGAGGCACGGCCAAGCCTGGCGGCGCACTCCAAGAAAGACTTTCGTCCGAAGAGTTCAGGAGACTCAAAAATCTTTCAGGGAAAGATTCGAGCGGTGTAAAAAAGCCTGACTTTAAACTATTTTGGACTGATTGAACGGCCTGAGTGGCATCAGATGCTGACGCCAAATCGAGCGCTAAGCGCGATAGAGCAGTTTCTAAATTCACGAGAAGGTCGTTGTCGACAGGGCCCATGGCTGAATTTTGTCAGACAAAAGCCACTCTTGCCACTAAAGAGCCCTTAGGTTAGGTTCGGAACTCTGAGGTGACGTGCCGGAATGGCTAACGGGACGGTTTGCAAAACCGTATTTTGTGAGTTCGATTCTCACCGTCACCTCCAAATTTTATCAGGCCGAACCCTCTCCCGAAGACAAAACTGGTAGTTCTTTCCAATCCCGATGCTTATCGGTTCCTCGAGCGGTTCCAAAAATACTCCGGAGCTGACCACACGCCGCCAAAATGTCGCGTCCCCGAGAAATTCTCACGGTGGCTGTCACGCGTCTCTGAATCAGATAACTCTGAAAGGCCTTCACTGTCTCATCAGAAGGGCGCTTGAAGGTCGAACCCGAGTGTTCATTGAAGGGAATGAGATTGATCTTGGAGGGAATTCCTCGAGTCAGCGAGACGATTCGCTTCGCGTCCTCAAGAGAATCATTAATTCCCGCCAAAAGCACATATTCGAACGTGATCCGGCGATGCGGACCCAACGGATAATTTCGACAAGCCTGGAGAAGACTCTCAAGATTCCACTTCTTGTTCACAGGCATCACGGCTGAGCGCTGCTCATCGGTCGTTCCGTTCAAGGAAATGGCAAGTGAGACATCCACTCGACGGCCAAGCTCTTCAATCGCCGGAACAATTCCACTGGTGCTTACCGTCACTTTTCGCTTCGAAAAATTCAGACCATCTTCATCCAGGAGGATCTCACAGGCCTTCGCCACGTGATCGAGATTATGCAAGGGCTCGCCCATTCCCATGAAGACAATATTAGTAATGGGAGCTCGCATCCGGAGCTCATGAACCTGGGTGACGATTTCATGAGTCGCAAGATGACGATCTAATCCCTGAATTCCGGTGAGACAGAATTTACATCCCATCGCACAGCCTACCTGGCTCGAGATACATGCCGTGAGACGCTTCCAATGCTCACCCTTGAGATCGAGGGCGTCGGTCTCTTTTCCTGAAAACCGCTGACCTTGGTCAACGAGCGCTTCTTCGACTTCATCTTCACTCGATTTTTCCTGCAAGGCAGCCGGAATAATCACGCTTTCGATAGTCTTGTGATCAGGCAGGTCCCACAGAAACTTATAAGTTCCATCGAGGGCTTGTCGTGAAATACGCTCAGAGAGCCGAAAAATCTGAATTTGGCTCTTGAGCCTCTCGCGAAGGTCTTTGGAGAGATCAGACATTTGATCCCAGTCGGTGACATATCGACGGTAAACCCATTGAAAAATCTGTTGAGCACGATAGCGAGACTGCGATTTGGCTTTTTTCTCCAACTCTGCCACCAGCTCAGGCGTTCGCTCGGTGTCGCGCCGGAGCTTACGCTCGAGGAGCTCCAGGCTGATGGGATAGAGGTGCTCGGCCAGCTCCGCTTTGGTCAAGGACTGAAGAAAAATCATTCGGGATTCCGCCTGTTTAATGCGCAGTGTCTTAACTCGGTTCATGGCAATTTTCAAGCCCCCCTGGCTCATCATTTCAGGATCACTCTGGCAACTGTTTCGCTCTGAGAGTTCTCAAGTCAGGTCCTCTATGGCAGAACCTGACCCCAAGGAAGGTCAGTGATTTTATGCTCTTAAAATGGATTCGCGGATTCTTGGGCTTCTTGATTCAATGCCTTGACCGGCTTTTTCCACCCAAAGCGCTGACTCGATCGCCCAATCATCAAGCTCAAGTCGACCAGCAGACCGCGAGCTTGGCCCTGTATCAATTTCCGGGCTGCCCCTTCTGCGTTAAGGTTCGCCGACAAATCCAGCGCTTAGGCCTAAAAATTGAGCTCCGAAACGCTCAAGAACCGGGCAAAAATCGAGAGGACCTCATTTCGCAAGGGGGCCAACTGCAAACTCCCTGTCTTCGCATCGAGGAAAACGATACCGTGCGCTGGATGTACGAATCGAGCGACATCAACCAGTACCTCGCGCAGCGTTTCTCAAAAACTGAGTAACGGAGGAGCCCGCCCGCCTCCGCTAAATCCCCAATAGCCCTCGCAGAGCAATGAGCGATACGATACCCCAGCGAAACGGCACCAATTGCACGCGACTGGATTGCACTGCCCATGCAATTTCTCGCCAGGGATTTTTTTGCTCGGACCATCGGGCCCAGTCTTCCTCATTTAAAAGCACACCCTGCACAGGAACGAGGCACCGATCGGCTAAGTATTTTACCACTTCGCTAGGATCCTTGCGTCGATCGACTCCCAGGAAACTTAAGTCAGGAACGCCAAACTGCTCGAGCTTTCCCTTGCGATACACCACTAAGTAATCGCGTACTCCTGCTCGCGGTGCCAAGCTCGCTGAGGAGCCCAGTGCGGCCACGGCTTTTTGGTCCTCCCAACGAAAAAAAATTCCAAAAGATGAAGGCAGCACCCTCGACCACCAAGCCTGAGCCAGGGTTTCAAAAAGAAACTGTTTTCTGGGCGCTAAGATGGCCTCCGGCTCAGAGCTCACTGGCGCCCAGAGCCGTCGCCGTGAAGGGATGCTCTGGAGCGCTTCGGATTCCGAGCGCGGTGTCTCACGCCAGGCCTCAATTTGCGCCAACAAATGAGGCTCAGCCAAACTCTCTAAAAGCTTGGCCTCAAGGTCTTTGGTCTGCCATTCAAAGATGACTCGCCCTTGAAATTGCGCGCGAACTTCGTGAATCGATGCTCCAGTCCACTCCAACAACCGCTCGCCTTCAGCAAAAAGGGCCAAAACGTAGCCCTGCTCTTGAACGCAGTAAAGCGCTCCTGCGGTTCTTGCTGACCCCTCGCCCGAGGCATCAGCAAAGCTTCTGGCTGGAAAGCTTTCCGGAAAAACTGTCGCCTGCCACGTTCTCCAGTCCTGATTCAGTTCCAAAGCGAATCACTCCTTGAGGACTCACGCCCCAGAGGGGCTCCATCCTTCTGCTTGCTGAGATCAACATTACCTAAAGACTTGAGCGAAAGTTCTCGAGACCAAGCAAGCTCTCGCACCTGGAGCGGCAACACTCCCCAAGCTGGAACCTCAAGATGAAAACGCCGAGCCGCGACCCCAGAAGACGCCTGTGCCTCAAGCACCCCAGCCCCTTCCTGTTGAATCTGCTGACCAAGATCTTCCACCATCACATCATCTGCAAAATGAAGATCGGAATCGAGAGTTCGGGCACCCGGATTCAAAATGAAAACCCCCTGTCCTCCCGACTTTTTCTCGAGTGCAATGACTTCAAGAGCACGATCGCCCATCGCGCAGGAGCTCTCTACCGATGCCAGCCCTAAAAGGGCCTGCATGAATTGACGGTAGACTTCAGGAGTCGCGGTCTTTTCGAGGGCAGCCGAATCATAAACGAGCAGCTTTCCTTGGCCAGTGATGTAGAGCTCAAAAGGAATTCCAACATGCAAATCGAGTCGCCCACCACTGAGCTCGCCCTGCGTGACTCGTAAGAGCTCGGCGCGTGCGCGCTCGGTATACAAGTGCGAACGGGGAATCGCTGTGACGCGACCTCCTCTCGTCCAAGCCAACAGATGCACCAGCTCAGCTCGAGTCAAAATCACTCGAGGATCTACCACGAGCAAGCCTGCATCCTGCCCCACTTCTCCTCGCAAGAACTCTGGCGACGCCATCAAGCGAGCTTGCGATCCGAGGCGCTGCTGAAGCTCTTCCCAAAGCCCTCCTCCATGGCTCCACAAGTGCGGGCTCCAGTAGCATGCTTTCTGCCGAAGCCGATAATCGCCTTGCGCCAACGAACGCGCCAAAGCCTCTGCGCGCCGTCGAAAAGCATCAGAGAGCGCAAACCAATCTTCTGAATCCAGAATCACGCCTCCGCCCTGCGATGCCGTTAACAAGAGCGACTTGAGAATCAGGAATTGCTTTTCTTGAGAAGAAAGCGATGAAAACGCGCCTGATCCACTCCAGTGCAACCACGGAGCCGTAGGCTGCCCCATGACTTGCGAGCGACGAACAGCAGCAGCGTCGACGATCGAGGAGAGCTTCCAAAAATCGGCTTTCGCTCCTGCCATATGAGCCAAAACTCGTTGAAACAGGTAGGAGGGGTCGGACTCTGGCGAGAACAACTCCATTTGCTCCAGCGGAATCGAAAGCGCTTTTCGCCCAAAAAACTGGGCAGCCCGCTCGCGAAACTCGTCCTCGCTCTGTTGCATCCACCAGCGTCGATTAATTTCCTCCATCGACTTGAGCTTCCAGCGATTGGCAGAAGAGGGGCTGGGCTCGCCGTACTCGGGCTGCGAGTACCGCTGCTCGACTCGATTACGAAACTGAATTCCCGCAACTGACGAGTACTCTCCCGCCGGGCCGCCAAAAGCATCGGCCGCGCTTGCGCGCGGCGAGCGATAGTATTTCCAGAAGCTACCGGTCAGGATCAAGCTGACGCGCTCACCTACCCCTTCGCCACCGCGCTTGAGGGCATCGACTAAGAAATGATCGACCCGCTGAAGATAGGACTGATACCGTTTCTGAAACTCAGGAGAAACCAAAGAAGGCAGAGCATGCGCCTGGGGTGAAGCAATCGATACACAGGGATTTCCATCACTATCGATCGCAAGGCACTCGGGCTTGGCTAATACATCTCGAGGAATCCCTGAACTCGGTGCCGCAACGCCCACTTCGGGAGAAACAATCAAACTGACGCCCAAGCGCCGCTCTGCTGCGAGCTGCAAAAACCGAGTGAGAGCGTGTGAAATATCAGCTTCAACGCCCTGCCAGGGCACGAAGCTGACGATTTCGGTAATTCCCCGCTGCATCAAGTCGTCTAAACGCTCGACTAAGGCAGTCGGACGAAATTCCCAATAGTTCACTAGGATTCGCAACGGTAACCGGACTGATGGATTTCTCTGTATCCCCAACACGCGATCAAGTATTACATGCGTCAAATAAAAATCAATGGAGGTTGCTCCGTATGTCGTTCTTTTCTGGTTTCTCGACAGAAGAAAAGCTCTTGCAGGACACCGTTAGGCAGTTTGCGAAAGACCACCTTGCTCCACATATCGAGAAGTTAGACGAGGAAGAGGGCTTTAATCGCGAAGCTTTTCGAGTGCTCGGAGGACTGGGCCTTTTAGGCATCACGGTACCCGAAAAAGACGGTGGCGCGGGACTGGGGGCCGTAGCGGCCACGTTGGCCTTTGAGGAAATCGCAGCAGTCGACGCCTCGACGGCCCTTTCATACCTGGCCCACTCGATTCTTTGTGTGAATCAAATCGCCCTCAATGCCAATACAGAACAAAAGCAGCGGTACTTACCTCGCCTGCTTTCTGGCGAATGGCTGAGCGGCATGGGAATGACCGAACCCGGTGCCGGCTCTGATGCCCTAGGCATGCGAACCCGGGCTCAGATTTCTGAAGACGGAAGCTACTACACCGTCAATGGCACAAAGACCTTCATTACCAACGGACCGGTAGGCGATGTCTTCTACTGCTATGCCAAGACCGGAGAGGGAAAAAAAGACATCTCGACTTTTCTCATCGACCGATCGATGGCGGGCTTCTCGACCGGAAAAAAATTCTCGAAAATGGGAATGCGCGCCTCGCCCACCAGCGAACTGGTTTTCGAGCAGTGCCGAGTGCCGGTATCCCAACGCGTGGGAGGCGAAGGCGAAAGCCTAAAAATGATGATGCGCAATTTAGATCTCGAGCGAGTGACCATCGCGGGTATCTCGCTAGGAATTGCGCGCGCGTCGATTGACGCCGCCATCACTTACGCCAGAGACCGAAAGCAGTTCGAAAAGCCCATTGCTTCGCTAGGCGCGATCCAAGAGCGAATTGCTGAAGCCTCGGCCTGGTACGATGCCTGCCGTGCGCTCACTTACCAGTGCGCCAAGCTCTGGGATGAAGGGAAGCTTGTCGGAAAAGAAGCGTCGTCGATGGCAGCCAAGGCGAAACTCACGAGTGCGCAAATGGCCACCAAAGTAGGACTGGAATGCATCCAGATCCTCGGAGGCTACGGCTATATTCGAGAGTTTCCCGTCGAGCGCTACATGCGTGACGCTAAGCTGATCGAAATTGGCGCGGGAACCAACGAAATCCTTCGTCTGATCATTGCTCGCCAGCTCTTAGGCGAAGCTGCAAACGGATAACGCTATGAACTTTGAGGCCACCCCGATTCAAAGCGAGCTGCGAGCTCTAACGCGAAAATTCGCGCAAACCCGAATCGCTCCTACCGTGGAGCAAGATGAGCGCGAATCCCGCTTTCGACCCGAACTCATTCAGGAGCTTGGCAGCTTAGGGCTGACTGGCATCCCGGTTGCGGAACACCTAGGAGGCGCCGGACTCGGGTACCAAGACTACATCGTGACGATTGAGGAGTTGGCACGGGTCAGCGCTGCTTATGCCATCAGTGTCGCGGTCACCGGCCTTCCACAAGTCATTCTCTCGAGCTTCGGAAGTCAGGAACAGCAGGAGCAAATCATACCCCGCCTGGCCTCCGGTGAAGCGATTGGCGCATTTAGCTTGTCGGAAGCGTCATCGGGATCGGATGCTGCCTCTCTGCGCACCACGGCCCGCCGGGACGGCGATCACTATATCATCAACGGAACCAAACTCTGGACCACTCAGGCCGACAATGCCGATGTGATTCTTTTGATGGCGCGAACCGGGGGCTCGGGCCCTACCGGAATTTCCACCTTCATCCTGAAAAAAGGCACGCCCGGAATCAGTTTTGGGAAGCAAGAAAAGAAGATGGGGATGAACATTTCCCACACGATGGAAGTCGTTCTGCAAGACGTACGTGTTCCGGCCAGCCACTTGGTGAGCAAAGAGGGAGACGGGTTTCGAATCGCGATGACAGCTCTCGACAGCGGGAGAATCACGATTGCTGCCGTTGGATTGGGGCTTGCAGCAAGTTCGCTGGAAATCGCGATTCGCCACGCACGCGAGCGTGAGCAATTTGGAAAGCCGATCGGTCATCAGCAAGGTATTCAGTTCATGCTGGCCGACATGAAAACCCAGCTCGATGCCGCTCGACTTTTGGTGCAGCGAGCTGCTTGGTTAAAAGACCAAGGAAAGCCCTTTTCGACCGAGGCAGCTCAAGCCAAACTCTTCGCCACGGATATGGCGATGTCGGTGACGACCGACGCCGTTCAGATTTTGGGAGGCTCGGGCTATACCCAAGACTTTCCTGTTGAAAGGGCGATGAGGGAAGCCAAAGTGCTTCAAATTGTCGAAGGCACCAATCAAATCCAACGCATGGTCATTGGCCGGGACGTGCTTCAAAATCGAGAACTCTAAAACAGGACTCAAGCAGCACTAAAAAACTCATTGACGAGCACGATACCGATCACAGAATTTTGTAACCCGATCAGCGCACTGATCGACCTAGGAGAACACTATGGCTCAAGCAACTGCAACTCGTTTAGGAAGCTCCCCCCTTCGCTTTGACTGGACGGGCATTGCCACCGTACCTGCAACTTCGGGGCAGCTAGCCACCCCCGCTCGAACCCCTCAGGATGCGTGGGAGATTCTCCGGAGACTTTTCTCACGCGATGAAGTGGGCTTTTACCACGCAGCAACTCAAGAAGAGCTCTCGCAGCTTTCAGCGTCTCGAACGCTAGCTCAAGCTTTTCTCAAAGAGGGAACTTTTACCGATGTGCTGTTTCTTGGAATTGGCGGGAGCGCCCTGGGCCCGATTTGCCTGCTTTCTGCACTTGAAGACCGCCGCAAAACGACGATTCGATTTCACTTTGCCGAAAATCCGGATGCCATCGACTGGCGACTCACGCTTCAGAAACTCGATCCTTCGAAAACCTTGGTTTGTGCCGTCACCAAATCAGGTGGCACCCTCGAAACCATCTCGCAACTCTTGATCGCTTTAGAGTGGTTGGGAAAGACTCGCTGGAAAACCCATCTCCTAGCGATCACTGACCCGAAGAAAGGCGACCTCCGTCAATTCGCTACCGACCAGGGCTTACGCACCCTTTCTATTGCTCCGTCGATCGGAGGCCGATTCAGTATTTTTAGTCCGGTAGGGCTTTTTGCTAGCGAGCTGGCAGGCCTAGATACCGAAGCTTTTATCAAAGGCGCCACTCAGGTTTTCGACTACTGCGAGAAGCAACCTCTCGAGAAAAATGCCCTGATGATTTTTGCCTCAGAGCTGATTCGCCATGCTCAATCGCGCCCCGTTCATGTGTGCATGCCTTACTCAACGCGACTTCGCATGGTAGGTGACTGGTTCGTGCAGATGTGGGGAGAAAGCCTAGGAAAGGACGGCAAAGGATTTACGCCCATTGCTGCAGTCGGCGCCACCGATCAACACAGCATTCTTCAGCTGCTTCGAGATGGACCTGACGACAAGATCACCTGGTTTGTCACCTTGGGTGAAGTGGAAGATGTGAAAATTCCTTCAGCGCCGCGCTCGCCCTCGGGTGGTGGCTATCCCTCTTTTGACCTCCTTCAGGGCCATACCCTTCAGGAATTGCTCATGACCGAATACCGAGCCACCTCGCTCGTTTTGAGCAAAGCCCGAAGGCCGCAGGTTACCTTTCAGCTGGATGCCTTAGATGAACGCTCGATTGGGGCATTGCTCTACGCTTGGTCGGTACTTACAGCGATGACCGGAGCCCTCTGGGGAGTGAACGCCTTCGACCAACCCGGCGTCGAAGAGGGAAAAATCTACACTCGCGATGCCCTGACGCGGCAGCGCGAGGAGGCTCTGGCGTCGCGTGCCGCTCATGACCAGGACGAAAATTCTGCTGTGAACCGTCTTCGTCGAGGCCAAGATTAATTCGAGCGATTGATGAGCTTGTCACCCCGACTTTCATTGCGGCAACGCGAGCAAATCCTGGAGGCAGTTCGAAAGATCGTGCCACCTGATTTTCTTCAGGAGATCTGGCTTTTTGGATCACGAGCCCAGCCCAATGAGAAAGGAGGCGACATTGATTTGTGGATCGAGTGTACCGCCGAGTCGCTGATCGACCCCTTGTGGTCGAGAAAACTTCGCCTTGAGCTCGAGCTTTCGCTAGGAGAACAAAAAATTGATCTTATTTTTTCGGGTCCCGAGCCCGAGATTTTGGATCGCCAAAAAAAGGCTTTTCTGCGAACGATCCGTCAAAAGCGAGTATCTTTATGGAAAAAAAGTCTGACATCTTAGTTTTACTAGAAGAGCATTTGAATTTGGCAAAGGCATCATCGCAGGTATTGATGGAGTCCCACGCTCGGGCAAACCCGCTTCTCAACCCCCCTCAGGAAACCCTAACGCCAGGTGATCGCGAGACACTGGAGGCTCTAACGGCGCGCTTTTCTCGCCTTTCTGACTTTCTGGTTCAGCGACTCTTTCGAACGCTGGATGAAGTCGAAATGCAGTCTCAAGGAACGGTTCTTGACAGCTTAAATCGGATGGAAAAGCGAGGAATCATCGAGTCGGTGGAGCGTTTTCGAGAAATCCGTGCTCTTCGCAAGGAAATTGCCCACGAGTACTTGATTGAAAAGACCGATCGAGTGGTACGCGATGCCTTTGATCAGTCTCAGACGCTTTTTGACAGTCTTGCGCGCTTCGAGGCCTATGCGCGAAGCCGGGGGTACTTGAACCCCTAACTGCATCGAGGGATCGGCGATGGCTCACGCCCCCTCGGCTCTGGATCATCTGCTGAAGACTTGAGGTCGGTATTGACGACTCTTACTGCAGGCCATTACTCTTGAAAGCCTGATGAGTGCCTCAAACGGATCTAAACCCAACTCGACGCAGCCCCCATCGTCGTCACTTCTCGCCGACGCGAGTGAAAAAACCACGGTCATGAAGGGGGACCCCGAAACGATCCAAAAAGAACTTGAGCATGCAAAGAAACAGCCGGCCTGCTTGATTGTGGTTCGAGGATCGCCGCAAGGCCACCGCTACTTTCTGACTCAAGATGAAACGATCATCGGTCGAGATCCTGCAGTCGACATCGCCATTACCTCAGATCCCAATATCTCCAGAAAACACGCTCGATTGGTCAAGCAAGGAGACTCTGTGGTGCTCGTCGACCTGGGCTCTTCAAACGGCACCAAAGTCAATGGTAAGAGCGTCTCCTCGCAAAGCCCAGTGACCTTGGCCAAAGAAGATATGATTGGCATGGGGACCACCCAGTTTAAATTTTTGCCCGCTGGCCAACTCGAGACCCTCTATTACGGAAATCTCGGGGACGCGGCCCACATTGATCCGCTGACTTCGATCTACAACAAGGGCTTTCTTTTGGAAGCTCTTGAGGCTGAATTCAAAAGGCATAAGGCTCTTCATACTGAGTTTAGCGTGATTTTCTTTGATCTCGATCACTTCAAAAAAATCAATGATACTTACGGCCATGATGCGGGCGATTTTGTTTTGAGAGAAACCTGCGGCCTGATCTTCAGCACAGCCATTCGACCCAAGGACGTTTTCGCTCGCTATGGCGGCGAAGAGTTCGTTATTTTGGTCGGAAACCTGGCAGCCGCAGAAGCTGCCCAACATGCTGAAAAAATTCGAGCCTCCATCGAATCTCATCCTTTTTTGTACGAAGGAAAGCGCATTCCCGTTACGCTCAGCATGGGAGTTGCCGAACTGGACTCAGGAATCGAATCAGCCCAGACCCTCTTAAGGTCTGCGGATAAGGCGCTGTATGCAGCGAAAGCAGCTGGGCGCAATCGAGTGATGATCGCCGGTCGCTAGGACGGCTCTTTCTCGAAACCCGATTTCGGGCCCTAGCCCCCCCTTTCCCGACGAACTGACAGCTCGCGCCAGTTGTCGGAGCTCGTGCCTTGAGATAGGACCGAGGGCAGATCATGAGCATGAAACGCATCGAACGACTCGCGCCTCGCGTGGCCGAACAGATTGCTGCTGGCGAAGTCATCGAACGCCCGGCTAGCGTCATCAAAGAGCTTCTTGAGAATGCCTTAGACGCTGGCGCTACAGAAGTGGCTGTTACCCTACGTGATGGAGGGAAGACCTTGATTGAGGTCTTGGATAACGGCTCTGGAATTCATTCCCAAGACCTTCCACTAGCGCTTGAGCGGCATGCCACCAGCAAACTCAAAGCCATCGAAGATCTCGAGAGCCTTTTAACCTTGGGATTTCGCGGAGAAGCTCTAGCAAGCATCGGAGCTGTCAGTCAGCTGGAGGTGCTTTCTCGGGCAAAAGAACAAGACGTAGCCCATGTCATTCGCTTGAATCACAGCACTCGAGAACTGGCGCAAGCGCAGGCGCAGCCCATCACCTTTGGACACTTCTTGGGCTCTTCTCATGGCACTCGAATTCGAAGCGAGGGCTTGTTCTCGCAGATTCCTGCGCGACTAAAATTTCTGAAAAGCCCAGCCTCAGAGCTCTCCTTGATTCGCGAATGGATCGAGCGGCTTTCTTTAACCCACCCGGAAGTCGGGTTTCGCCTTCAAAACGAAGACCGCTTGGTGCTTCAGTTGCGCCCCCAAAGCGAAGAGGAGCGGATTCGAAGGGTCGTCGCTGACGATCAGGATTTTCCCATTCGAAAAATTGAAACACAGGGCGAGTCGGGCCTTCGACTCAAGCTTTTTTGGATTCAAGGGATGAGCCTGCCCCATACCAAAAGCCTCATTCAAATCGTCAATGGACGGATCCTTCGGGATCGGGTTCTTCAGCAGGCCCTGATGCAGCCCTTTCGACAGTCTCTGCTTCCCGGAAAATTTCCGGCGCTAGTGGCTTTTCTTGAGCTCGACCCCGGAGAAATGGACGTCAATGTTCACCCGACCAAGAGCGAAATTCGTTTTTTAGACTCGCGCAAAATTTTTACCGCTTTCGATCAGGCCATCGGGATGCTGATTCGCACTCACGGCGTGGTAGCCCATGTGGGCGGAACCGCCATCTCGCCCGGGGCTGATGACCTTCCTCATTTTTCTCGCGAACCGGCGAAACCGTCTTGGGCTACAGCAAGAACTCCGCTTGCCTTTGACTTCACCCCGGGCGCAGCCCTCGTCTCTGACCGTACGAGCTCGGTCTCGGAAGACTCTCGTTTTTCACCAGCGCTCAACCCCACTTTCGTCGGAAACCAGGAATTCAAGCACTCAGATCAGCTTGATACTCTTCACGCTCCGGCCTCGCCAGATTCTCGCCCAGGGGCGCACCCGGTTTTTTCGAAGTTTCGCCCCGAGAACTTTTTAGGCGATCTGTTTCGAACCTTCCTCGCCTATGACCTCGGAGATGAACTGGGACTCATCGATCAGCATGCCGCTCACGAGCGCATTCGCTTTGAACTCTTAAAAAAGCGCGCCATTCAGCGCGCCCAGAACCAGGACGTTCAGGATCTTCTCATTCCTGAAGCGGTTCGATTTGATCCTGAAGCCGTCGAGAAGCTCCAGAGTCGGCTTTCTCTTTTAAGTCGCCTGGGCTTTGAAGCAGAGATCTTCGGCCCGGGGCAGCTCTTAGTGAGAAGCATCCCACCCGAATGGGGAAACCTCGATCTTCGCACTCGGCTTAAGAATCTTGTGGAACGGCTTTTGGCCCTCGACGGAGCAAATGCCCAGTCGGAAGAGCTTTTTCTTGATGAACGCCTCTTTGAAAAGCTGGCGAGCGAAGCTTGCCGCTCATCTGTTCGGGCTGGCGACCGAATTGACGCTGAGGCGGCAGCGGCGCTGATCGATCAATTAAGTCATTGTGAGCATCCGTGGAACTGCCCTCACGGCCGCCCCACTCTCGCGCGAGTCCCGCGCTCTCGGTTCGAAGAATGGTTTCAGAGAATCGTTTGAGCGTGGGTCCCCCTCTCTCCACCGCAATCACGCCCATTCTGACGGGGCCTACGGCCTGTGGCAAAACTGCATTTGCCTTAGAACTTGCCGCACGCTGGAACCTGGAAATCATCAACGCTGATAGCTTGCTCGTCTACCGAGACTTTAACATCGGAACCGCAAAACCCACCCCTGAGGAGCGGCAAGGCATCCCCCACCATCTGATCGACATTCGCTCGCCTGAGGAGACTTACACCGCAGCTGAATTTGTTCGAGATGTCGAACGACTATTGCTCGACCTGACATTGCGTTCGCGCAGGGCGATCATCGTGGGCGGGACTCCTTTTTATTTGAAGGCGCTTTGCTTTGGACTCTGGGACGCGCCCCCAACGCAGCCAGCTTTCCGTGAAACGCTGGAGGGGGTTTCAACCCAGAGCCTTTATGAAAAACTTCTTGCGCAAGATTCTGAACACGCTTTGAAGCTCGGATCTCAGGATCGCTATCGATTGATCCGCGCCCTCGAGATTCTGGAGTTTTCAGGAAAAAAACCGAGCCTCTTAGAACAAGAGGCGAAACAAAGAAGCCCTGATCCTCGTTTTCCTCTTTGGGTCATGGATCGTCCCGCTCAAGAACTCGAGCAGCGCATCAGCCAACGCATCGATGCCATGCTCGCCTCGGGGCTTGTGGATGAGGTTCAAGCCTTGAGAGAACGGTATTCGCAGGCCCGAGCTTTAAAGTCTGTGGGCTACGCTCAAACGCTAGAGTACCTCGATCAGACCCCTCCTCGAGGTCGTGTGCGTCGTCCGGGCCTCGACGGACTTCGAGATGAGATTCAGCTAGCCACTCGGCAGCTCGTGAAATCGCAACGAACTTTTTTTCGAGGTTTGCCCCATGCCCAATGGTTTCTTTTCGAGCAAGAGCGCCTTAAACTCGAAGCATTGGCGCAACCGCTCTTCAAGGAATCCTCATGAGTATCCCCAAACGCATCATCGTTGTCTCAGATGGCACTGGTGAAACGGCCGCTCAAATGACCAAGGCCGCCATGGTTCAATTTCAAGATCAGAACGTGAGCTTCTCGCGATTTAAGAATATCCGAGCTGAAGCTCAGATCGATGCAGTCCTGGCGGAAGCGGAAAACGACCGCGCCCTGATTGTCTTCACCCTGGTTTCGCCCCAGCTTCGCGCCCAATTCATCAAGCGCGCGAATGAAAAGCAGCTGGCGGTGGTCGACCTTTTAGGCCCCTTGCTCAAAGGGCTTGCCGGATATTTTGGCTATGAGCCCAAAGCGATCGCCGGACTCTTGCACGACGTGAACGAAGAGTATTTTCATCGCATCGACGCGATGGAGTACACGATCGCTCATGACGATGGCCGCGATCTCTCTGACTTAAACAAAGCCGATCTCATCATCTTGGGGATTTCTCGCACATCAAAAACCCCCCTTTCGATGTACCTCTCGCATCAGGGCTGGAAAGTCGCCAACGTGCCTCTGATCAAGGGCTTTGACATTCCTCCGGAAGTTCTGGAAGTGGATCAACGTCGAATTGTGGCACTAACGATTGACGCTCATGACCTCATGGTCATTCGACGGGCACGCCTTCAGCGCCTAGGGCAGGAGCGTGGCGGCGATTACGCTGATCCTGACAAAGTGCTTGAAGAAATTGAGTATGCCAGCGAGATTTTTCGTCGCAATCGCCGCTGGCCGGTCATTAACGTCACGGGCAAGGCCCTTGAAGAAACGGCCAGCGAAATCAGCAAGCTGATGGCGTCTCGGCGCTTGACACCTGCGCATTCCTTGGAAAATATCCCCACCTTGATAACGAAGGGCTGATAACGAAAGGGTTCCTCATGGCTCGTGGCTCGCAGGTTTGGTACAACGGTAAAATTCTCCCCGTCGAAAGCGCGAAGATCAGCCTCTTCACCCATGCGCTACACTACGGGGTCGGCGCCTTCGAAGGCATTCGTGCCTATAAGCAATCTCAGGGGGGCGGCGCGGTGTTTCGTCTGACGGAGCATATTGAGCGCCTTTTTGAGAGCTGCAAGATTTTAGGGGTGACCATTCCCTACACGGTAGAAGAGCTTTGCCGAGCCACGGTCGAAACCTGTCAATCTAATGGTTTTGAAGAGTGCTACATTCGACCCATTGTTTTTACCGCGGATGGTCCGCTGGGCGTGAACCCAGGGAATAACCCACCAATCGACGTGGCCATTCTGAATTGGGAGTGGGGCTCGTACTTGGGCGACCAGGGTGCAAATCAAGGAGCCCGCTTAGCGATTTCAAGCTTTATCCGTCCCCACGTCAATTCCAGCATGACTAAGGGAAAAATCACGGGTCAATACGTTAATGGAGTGCTGGCTAAGCGTGAGGCACTTGCCGCTGGGTTTGACGAAGCATTGATGCTGGATCCCGAAGGTTTCCTCACCGAGGGAACAGGCGAGAATCTTTTTATTATTCGAGATGGGATGGTGAAGACGACGTCTTTGACCTCCATTCTCAACGGAATCACTCGTCAGACCGTGATTGAGTACTTTCGACGCAAGGGCATTGCTATTGCCGAGTCGCGCTTTACTCGTGATGAGCTCTACTGCGCCGATGAGATTTTCTTGACCGGCACGGCAGCAGAAATCACGCCAGTGAAGGAAGTGGATCGCCGCCCCATCGGCCGAGGCGCAAATATCGGGCGTCCAGGGCCCATCACAGCGCAGCTTCAGAAGGATTATGCTGCGCTGGTTCGTGGGGCTTTACCCGAATTCCCCAAGAGCTGGCTTACCAAGATTTAAGACGCTACCGGCAAATCCGCTGGAGCGCTTCGACTGGTTGGAACTCGGAAGCTGACGGTGACGCTAGGACTAGGACTAGGACTAGGACTAGGACTAGGACTAGCGCTCGGGCTGGGGCTCGGTGCAGGGCTCACGCTTGGAGACGGGCTTGGGCTCGGGCTGACGACCACTCGGTCAATCAGGGGATCAACAAGCTCATAAAGCGCTTCGGCAAGGTCACGAGAACCTCGATAGCAGAGTTGAAGGGTCGTTAACGACTTTTGAAAGACCGTCAGGCTTTGCTGTGATGAGTCTCTGATACGAAGAAGTACGCCACGTTCGCTAGTCTCGGGCACCCATGGCTCGCAGACCAAACCCAAAGTGCTGAGTGATTGAGCCGTCACAGCGTTCGCTGCAGCCACAATGAGATTCATTTCCTCGACACTTAATGTGGCGATTGCCGTCACTGGGCCATTCTCAGGACCAAGAGCAATTTCGCCCTCGCTATCTAAGTGAAAACCACTCTGCCCTGGACATGCCGAATCAGGGGTGCTGCCCAAGCAGGTTCGACGCTCGAAAACCTCCACCCAGTTGCTGGCCTGCGCCAACTGCGGTGGAACACTGGTGCTTTGGCCGTCGTTGCAAGCGCCCATGACGATGAGCGCCCCCACCCCCAGCACCAAAAACGTTTCGCGAATACCCTGTCTACGGTTGAATAGTTGAAGCGCCATAGAGGCGCTTTCTGCAAAGACGGGGCCCGATCCAAACGTTCAGCACCCCACTACACCGAGCGATCTGTGAACTCGCCTTCAGAATATCGCAGGATCTTCTTCTGACCATCCACTTCGGTCTCGACATTCACCGGACGCCCCCAGATCTCATGAAGCGCTGTCATGGTTTCACGGGCCCATTTCACGTCAAGATCCAGCCCTTGATGCTTATGCCAAAGCAAGAGCTCACCTTTATTCTGAAAATTTCCATCGGTGACGTAAATGAACGGCTGCCCCATATTGGAAATCTGAAAAAGCAGCTTCTCTTTAATTTTTCGATAATCGCGATCGACGATCTCATGTTGGTTGGTTCGCCGATTGAAAGCGTACGTATAAAGCTTCAGGCGATCGCAAAATTCCTCGGTGAGGTACTCATCAATGAACGTGACATCATTGCAAACGCGCCGCACTTCAAAAATCTTCTTGCGACCCAACCCAAGCTTTTGATCCCATTTGGCCTTCGCGACCAAATCGTCGCATTCGTCATACTCTTTGCCAAATTTCCCCCGATTCCAACGGTCCTCGATTTCTCGAAAAAGCTCGACGCCAATCTTGTAGGGATTGATTCGCCCGGGCGACATGGCCAAAACCCCGGCGTTATGATCGCAAAAATCAATCACTTCGCTATCGGTTAAGGCCCGCTCCGTCATGATCTTGGAATGCCAGTAACTGGCCCAACCCTCATTCATGATCTTGGTCTGCCCCTGGGGAACAAAGTAATAGGCTTCATCTCGAACGATCGCCAGGACCTCATGCTGCCAATCTTCTAAGGGGGCATTCTCTAATAAAAACAGCATGACGTCTTTTACGGGCTCAGCTGGATTCTTCCGAGACTGTTTCACTTGAGCGTCACGCTTGCGTTTCTGCTCCTCTAAAAATTCCGGAGGATTAATAAATTTGTCCATGTAGGACCGATCGACTTTCAGTCTTCCTGGATCTCGCCCTGCCTCGGGAGCGCCTGTCGACTCGCCCTGCGCCCCCGAGTTCGTGGATCGAGCAACCGATGGCTGCACAAAGGGAAGAAACGGATCGATCAGCGATTCAATCGCCAAGCAATGATCGATAAAGCTTTCGACCGTATCCTGCCCATAAAGATCCATGAAATCCCGGATCTTCACGGCATGATTGGCCATCGTATCGAGCATCTTGCGGTTCGTCTTCGAGAACCACTGGTTGTTCTTGAAAAAATCGACATGCCCGTAAACATGGGCCATCACGGTCTTTTGATCGACCAGTGAGTTGGACTTCATCAAATAGGCATATGAGGGATCGGTGTTGATCACCATTTCATAAATCTTCTGAAGCCCCCATTCATAGCCTTTCGAAAACTGATCGTAATCCATCCCGAAACGCCAATGAGGATAGCGAACGGGAAACCCCCCAAGCGCAGCCAACGAATTGATCGCGTCCGAATCCACCATCTCAAAAATCACTTCGAAAGGCTCCAGCCCGTAATCGAGAGCGTGACGACGGATTTCTTCGTGGAGTCGGGCCAGATCAGGAGTCAGATTCGAGTCCGTAAATCCAAAACTCGGCATGAGGGATCACTTCCCCTTTCCGAGGAAATCCTTGATGGACATCAGGATTCCTTCTTTGTTTTCAATCTTCGAAAGGATCACCGAATCATGTTCGGTGCCAAAGTGCTCTTTTAAGTCTTTATAAAACTGCCCAGAACCGTACCGCGATTCGACCTGGCCATAACAAAACACATTGCTCTGAGGGAGGAGCTCGTTCTCGAGAATCTCCATGCAAAGCCGCGTGTCCTCTCCCGACCAGTTATCACCGTCGGAAAAGTGAAACGGATAGATATTCCAATCCGAGGCCGGATATTCCGTCTCAATCATCTTCTGACAGAGCTTGTACGCCGAGCTAATAAGCGTTCCCCCGCTTTCACGAGTACGAAAGAAGGTCTGTTCATCCACTTCACGAGCAGAGGCATCATGAATGATGTACCTCGTCTCGATGCCCTTGTACTGAGATCGCAGCCAAGTATCGATCCAGAAGGCCTCTGTTCGGACGATCTCTTTCTGCTCATCGCCCATCGATCCCGACACATCCATCATGTAAATCACGACGGCATTATTCTCGTGGCGGATATCGCTCTTCCACGAACGAAAGCGCATGTCTTTCTTCGTCGGAATGATGATGGGCCGTTCGGGGTCATAGGTGCCTGAAGCGATCTGACGCTTCAGCGCTTCTTTGAACGTTCGCTTGAAATGCCGGAGAGAATTCGGCCCTTGACTGGCAATGCCGGTATAGCGATCGGTCTTCGACTTCAGAGTCTTGTGGCCGCGTGGCTCAATCTTGGGAAGCTCGAGCTGCTCGCCCAGGATCTCGGCCAACTCCTGCAACGTCAGGTCGACTTCCAAACCATGATCGCCAGGCGAATTTCCAGCCTGCTGACCCTGCCCTTCACCGTCTCCAGGCTGGCCTTGGCCGGGAATCGGGTCGCCTGCCTTTCCCTCGCCCTGGCCCACGCCCCCTTGCTCCTTGTCGCCGTAACGGAAACGAGGAATCTCGATCTGAGGAAGCGGAATCGTGACCATGTCTTTTCCTTTACGGCCGATCATCTCGCCGTTGGTCACGTACTTCTTCAGGTTCTGCTTGATCTTTCCCTTCACGATTTGACGGAAACGGGAATGATCTCGTCGAATATTGTCGATCACCGTTTTTTCACGTCTCCCCGGGCGAAAATACTCGCCACGAAATTCAACACGTCGGTCGAACAAATTTCACAGTAGCCGTACTGATTGATCAACCGCGACTTGACCACATCAATCTTCTCTTGAGTCGAACGATCCACCACGTTCGAAATCAAGGAAGTGAGCTTGATCGTGTCTTTTTGGTCTTCAAAGAGCTTCAGCTCCAAGGCTTTATGCAACCGCTCGTTGGTCTTGTAATCGAAGGTTCGCCCTTCGATCGCCAAAGCGCCGATGTAATTCATGATCTCGCGACGGAAGTCTTCCTTGCGACTCTCAGGAATGTCGATCTTCTCTTCGATCGAGCGCATCAGCCGCTCATCTGGCTCTTCGTCTTGACCGGTGTACTTGTTCTTGACCCTTTCGCGTTGAGTATAGGCCTTGACGTTATCGATGTAGTTCGAACACAGCTTTGCGATCGCGTCTTCGTCAGCTGAAATCGCGCGCTGAACCTCGTTCTTAACGATGTCTTCGTACTCCTGCTTCACGATCGCCAAAATCTCACGAAACTCGCGACGCTTCTCATCTGAAGCCAAAAGCGCATGATGCTTCAATCCGCCCTCGAGCTCGTTCATCACCATGAACGGATTCACGCAGCCAATATCGCCATTCTTATCGTTGACCAACGCGTTGGAGATTTTATCCTGAATGTATCGCGGGCTGATGCCATCTAAACCTTCACGAACCGACTCTTTTCGAAGCTCCTTGACGTTGTCTTCAGTGTAACCGGTGAGGGTCTTCCCATCGTAAAGCTTGAGTTTTTGAAGCAAGGTCAAATTGGCTTTTTTGGGCTGCTCAAGCCGAGTCAAAATCGCCCACATCGCGGCCATCTCGATCGTGTGAGGAGCGATATGTTTTCCCTTGATCTTCGTAGAATTGAAGTCCTTCTCGTAGATCTTAATCTCTTGCTTCAGCTTCGTGATGTACGGGATGTCAATCTTCACGGTGCGATCTCGAAGCGCTTCCATGAACTCGTTGTTCTGAAGCTTACGAAACTCAGGCTCATTGGTATGACCGATGATCACTTCATCAATGTCGGTCTGAGGGAATTTCTTGGGCTTGACCTTATGTTCCTGAGAGGCGCCCAGAAGGTCGTACAAAAACGCCACGTCAAGCTTCAGCATTTCAACGAACTCTACGACACCACGATTGGCGATATTGAACTCGCCGTCGAAATTAAACGCCCGAGGGTCGGAATCTGAGCCATATTCAGCGATTTTTCTGTAATTAATATCGCCAGTGAGCTCGGTAGAGTCTTGATTCTTCTCGTCTTTGGGCTGAAACGTTCCAATACCCACGCGATCTTTTTCAGAGAGAATCAGTCGTTCTACCCGAACATGATTCTGGACCATCTTGACCCAGTCACCCTGGTACCGACGCATGAATTCGCGAAAAATGTATCGACTTGCGGGGTCCAGATCTCCCTTGATGGAAATCTTGTACTCGCTTTTATTTCCGCGATTGAGTTCCTCGATCAAGGCCGCGCGCATTTCTTCGGGAACGAGCTTCAAGGGTTCTTCATGCATAGGAGATCTCAGCTCTCGCTGATTTCCCATGATGTCGGCAAACTTCCCCTCTTCATCAACCCACTTGAAGCTGTAAAGAGCACCAGAGTCGGTTTTTGAATACCACTCGACGCCCTTTTTCAAAAGCCTTGCGATGGTCGACTTAGCGGATCCGACGGGACCATGAAGCAAAAGCACACGCTTTTCGGTTCCGTAACCGAAAGCCGCGGATTTAAAGAAATGAACGAGCTTCATCAAAGGAACATCGAGGCCAAAAACGGCGTCTTTGCCGCCATCGATGGGATCATCGAAAAATGCATAGCGGATAATCGTTTTTTTGTACTCGACGTAGGTGCTGGATCCGAAGGACTGGATCAAGTCATACATTCGCTGAAATGCATTTCGAGTGATGGAGGGATTTTTCTTCACCAGATCGAGATAATCGAAAAAGCCTCCCTC